>NZ_JAMBLP010000033.1:0-26584 GCF_023336985.1 Marseilla massiliensis
AGCTCAGGAGTGGCTCGAGTTCAGTAGTTCAGGAGTTCAGGAGTTGCAGGAGTTCAGGAGTTGCAGGAGTTCAGACATTTGCATTTGACTATCACCTCGCAGCCCATCTTCAATCCTTCATCCTTAATTCTTCACCCTTCATCCTTAATCTTTAATTCTTCACCCTTAATTCTCTTTCCCTCAGAAATATCCCTCTCGTTTCTTTTGCTCCATGCTAGAGTCCTGGTCGAAGTCAATCACCCTGGTGGTGCGTTCCGACTTGGTGGTGGTCATCATCTCCTCCACAATCTTCTCTATCGTGTCGGCTTCCGACTCCACTGCACCCGTCAGCGGCCAGCATCCAAGGGTGCGGAACCGTATCTTCTTCGTCTCTATCTTGTCGCGGTACTTCTCGGGCAGCCTGTCGTCGTCGGGCATGATGAGGTTGCCGTCAATCTCCACGCAGGGCCGTTCCTTGGCGAAATAGAGCGGCACTATTGGTATCTTCTCTATCCTGATGTACTGCCAGATGTCGAGCTCCGTCCAGTTTGACAGCGGGAACACGCGTATGTTCTCGCCCTTGCGCACCCTCGTGTTGTATATGTCCCACAGCTCCGGCCTCTGGTTCTTGGGGTCCCACTGGTGGAACTTGTTGCGGAACGAGAAGATGCGCTCCTTGGCCCTCGACTTCTCCTCGTCGCGCCGTGCGCCCCCGAAGGCCGCGTCAAACCTGTATTTATCGAGCGCGTTGAGCAGCGCCTGCGTCTTCATCAGGTCTGTGTGCACCTTGCTGCCGTGGGTGAACGGGCCCACGCCCTCGCGGAAAGCCTTCATGTTTGACTCCACGATGAGCTTCCAGCCGTGGGTTCGGGCATACTCGTCGCGGAACTCAATCATCTCCTTGAACTTCCATTTCGAGTCGATGTGCATCAGCGGGAAGGGCGGCTTGCCCGGATAGAAGGCCTTCTCGGCCAGGTGGGCCATTACCGACGAGTCCTTGCCTATGCTGTACAGCATGACAGGGTTTTCAAACTCGGCAGCCACCTCGCGTATGATGTATATCGATTCGGCCTCGAGCTGCTTCAGATGGCTCAAATTGTAATCTTCTGCCATATATGTTCAGTTTTGTTTGTTTATCCTTGGTAAAATGCTGTTTAGTATCTCATTCACGCTGTCGGCGAGCGGCATGGCCGACGTGTCTACCGTCATGGCCGGCGCCGCGGGCGCCTCGAAGGGTGCCGATATGCCGGTGAACTCGCGTATCTCGCCGCGGCGCGCCTTGGCGTACAGGCCCTTCACGTCGCGCTGCTCGCACACGCTGAGCGGCGTGTTGACGTATATTTCAAAGAAGTCGGCCTCGCCCACAATGCCGGCGGCCATGCGTCGCAGCTCCTCGCTGGGGCTTATGAATGCCGCTATGGTCACTATGCCTGTGTCTACGAACAGGCGCGCCACCTCGGCTATGCGCCTGATGTTCTCGCGCCTGTCGGCGGGCGAGAAGCCAAGGTTGTTGTTGATGCCCGAGCGGATGTTGTCGCCGTCGAGTATGCGGCACAGTATGCCGCGCCGTTGCAGTTCGCGCTCCAGGGCTATGGCCAGCGTACTCTTGCCCGAGCCGCTAAGCCCCGTCATCCATATCATGATGCCGCGTTGGCCCAGCAGGGCCTCCTTGTCGGCCCGGGTGAGCATCTTGTCGAATATGGGGTATATATGTTCCATGTAGCTATGGTTTTGTCAGGCTGCCGGCACAAACGGCCATATCATCGGGATGAGGCTTACAGACACCACCATCACTATGAAGTCCATGGGCAGGCCTATCTTTATGAAGTCGGTGAAACGGTAGTTGCCCGCTCCCTGCACTATCAGGTTGGTCTGGTAGCCTATGGGGGTGGCGAAGCCCGCCGAGGCCGCTATGCAGATGGCTATGAAGAAAGGCATGGGGTCGACGCCAAACTTGGCGGCCGTCTCCAGTGCCAGCGGGAATGCCAGGGCGGCCGCGGCGTTGTTGGTTATCAGCTCCGTGATCACGAGCGTTACGAAGTAGAGCATGGCCAGGGCGCCCCAGGCGCCCATCTGCCCGGCCACGCTCTTTATCGAGTTGGCTATCAGCGCGGCCAGGCCCGACTCTTCCATGGCCGCGCTTATGGCAAAGGCGCAGGCTATGGTTATCAGTATGTCCCAGCTGATGTACTTGGTGTATTTCTTCGGTGGGAACAGCTTGAGCCACGCCATCACCACGGCTGTCACCGAGGCAAAGAAGAACATGTCCATCTTCACCCCCGGGAAGCGCTCCTTGACGGCAGGCAGCTCGCCTATGGTGGCGCCGGCTATCATTATGATGAGCAGCGCAAGGGCCGTCCACTTCTTCCACACTGGCATGGGCCGCGTGGGTATCTCGCGCCCGTTGGTCATCATCAGGAACACCGAAGAGTCGCCCCAGGTGCGCGTAAATGCGTCGTCGGCCAGCAGCACGAGCGTGTCGCCCTGCTGCAGGCGCACCTCGCCCAGGTTGTCGGTTATCACCTGGCCGCCCTGCCTTATCTCTTTCACCTCGGCACCGTAGCGCCGCTTGAAGTCGAAGTTCTTCAGCTTGCGCTTCAGCCCGGGGAAGCGCGAGGCCAGCACCACCTCTACCACGTGCATGCCGGCGGCTTCCTGCGTGTCGGCCTCTTCGTCCTCAAACGTGTCGGGGCGCTCTTCGGGCAGCAGCCTCCCCGAGGTGAGCACGATGAAGGCCAGGCCCACCAGCGTGATGGGTATGCCTATGTATGCCAGGTCGAACATCTTGAGCCCCTCCATGCCGCGGTCTATCATCATGCCGTGTATCACAAGGTTGGTCGAGGTGCCTATGAGCGTGCACAGCCCGCCGAGTATAGTGGCATACGACAGCGGTATGAGGAACTTGGTGCAGGGCAGGCCAACGCGCTTGGCCCAGTTTTTCAGTATCGGGGCGAATATCACCACCACCGGCGTGTTGTTGAGGAAGGCCGAGAAACCACTCACTATCGGCAGTATGCGCAGCTGCGCCCGCGTCACCGTGGCCCCCTGTCCGGGCAGCAGTTTCTTTACCACCGTGGTCAGGGCGCCGCTCTGCCTGATGCCCTCGCTCACGAGGAAGAGCAGCCCCACGGTTATCATGCCCCTGTTGCTGAAGCCGGCCACCATCTGCTTGGGCGTTATTATGCCCGTGGCCATGAACACCACCACCACGCTGAGCAGCACTATGCCCGGGCGCATCTTGTCGCGGATGAGGGCCATCAGCATGGCCGCCAGGCACAGGATTACGAAGATTATCTCAAAGTTCATGGGCGTAGGGTGTTGTTGCGTGGCCGTCTTTGCGGCGCACTATGAACCAAGGGTTGTGCAGGTCGGGCTTGTTGTAGGCCAGCGGTGTGCCGTCGTCGGCCCTCACCACCTCGCATCCGGCGGCTGTGGCTATGGCGTGGCCGGCGGCCGTGTCCCATTCCATGGTGGGCGCAAAGCGCGGGTAGACGTCGGCAAGGCCCTCGGCCACCATGCACATCTTCAGCGAGCTGCCCCTCGACATCATGGCCATGGCCGGGTGTGATGTGCGCAAGGCGTCGATGAAGGCGCGCGTCTCGTCGCTCAGGTGGGAGCGCGATGCCACCACGGTGAACGGCCGTTGCTGCCCTGCCACGGGCAGCGGTGCCGACGCCGCGGCCAGTTCGCCGATGTCGGCAAAGCGCCTGTCGGAGCCCACTTTCGATGCCTTGCCTGCCCCGCGCCCGCGCAGTCCCCAATACAGTTCGCGCGTGGCGGGCACGTAGATGGCCCCGGCCACGGGCGTGCCCCCTTCGGCCAGTGCTATGTTCACGGTGAAGTCGCCGTTTTTCTTGATGAATTCCTTGGTGCCGTCGAGCGGGTCGACAATCCACATGCGCTCCCAGTGGCGCCGCTCGCCGTAGGGCGCGTGGGCGCTTTCCTCGCTCAGAATGCTTATGCCTGTGGGCTGCAGCGCAGCCGCTATGGCGGCGTCGGCCCTCCGGTCGGCCTTGGTCAGCGGCGAGTTGTCGGCCTTCAGCTCTATGCCGAAGTCCTGGGCCGGGTCGTCGTATACGTTCATTATCTCGCCGCCGGCGCCGATGGCGGCGTTGACGGCTGTCGTAAGCAGTGTTTCAATCGTATCCATAATCATGGTCATTCGGGGGATTCCCCACGGGTATCCCTATGGTTAGGCTTGCAAAGGTAACATCTATTTCTCGCCTTACGCCATTTGCGGGCCGTCTTTTATTTGTAATTAACATATTATAAAGCGATGGCGGAATATTTTAACCCCGGCAGCCTGCCGGGCCGCCGGCGCCACGGTGGCCTGTCGGGTGGTGGGCGCAAGCAGGCCGTTTTGTGTGTGGCCTTGAGTGCGGCATGGCCGTGTAAGCCACTCAGGCTGCGCTTTTCAGCTACAGTGCTGCCACTCGGTGAGGTATGGCCGGTGAAGCAGACCGTTTGGTGAAAGAGAAATGCAGATGTGAAGGAAATCCGGCCATGGTGGGCATAGGCCGTATTTGCCTTGCGAATGGCTTGTGTCGCAATGCCAAACAGCACGTTTCGCACGGCCGTTCGCCCCGTTTTCCGCGGGCGCCCCTCGGGCGCTGGGCCGCCGTTGGCGCTGGGCTGCCCGGCGCCGTGAAAAAATGTCTGCCACAGCAGTTGCCCGTCCGGATTAATTTTGCTACCTTTGCATGGCAGCGCCGTGCCCGGCCGCCGCTGGGGCAGGCGGGTGCCGGTTGGCGGCTTGGGGCTCCGCGCCCCGGGTTCGGGCCGTCGGGGCAGGCCGGCGCAGGCTCAACATACATATTCAGACTATGGCAATCTTCACAAGGCATTTGGCGGCAAGGGCCGTGGCCGTGGTGTTTGCGGCATGGCAGGCCCTTGCGAGCAGCGGCGCGGCGTGGGAGGCGCGCGTGGTCGACGCCGCCACCGGCAAGCCGTTGCCGTCGGCCAGCGTCAAGACGGCGGCCGGCCGCAAGACCATAACTAACTCCGAGGGGTGGTTTGAGGTGGAGTGCGCCCCGGCCGAGAGCGTCACCGTGTCGTTCGTTGGCTACAGGCCGGTGACGGTGGCTGCCTCGCCTGCCGCCTCGCGGGTGGCCTTGCAGCCCATGGCCGTGAGCCTGGAGGAGGTGGTGGTGATGCCCGTCGACAATGTGGTGAAGGGCGTCATTGCCGAGGCCCGGCGCCAGATGAAGAGGCAGAGGCGGCGCAAGACCACGTTTTTCTACCGCCAGATATCGTTTGCCGACGGCGAGTGCATCGAGGTGCTCGAGGCTTTCTTCAAGGCCAAGCCGGTGGTGGCCGTCAGCGACATGGCGCTGATGTACGGGCGCTACGCGGCGGTCGGGGCCGACAGCACGGCGGCCCCGTCGTTTTTCGGCAATTTCTTCACATACTCGCAGATGGAGCTCGTGGGCGGCGAGCGGCCCCTGGACACGCAAGACGTGATGCCGCTCGTAGACAATTACGCCACCTATTACGATGTGGGCCTGCGCGTGATAACCGACGGCAGGCGCCGGCTCATGGTGCTGCGGTTCAGGCCCAGGGCCGGGGTGGGGCGCCCCATACTCGATTGCGAGCTCTACGTAGACATGCGCAGCATGCACATACTGCGCTGCGTGGGCAAGGGTGTCAACATGCGCGTGCTCAACATGTTCAACAAGGTGAATGTGGTGTCAGAGGTAGACGACATGTCTTTCGACATCAACATGGCCGACGAGGGCGGCTATTCCGAGGTGGAGTCGATGTCGGTGAGCGTTTCCTTCGCCTGCGGGGGCACGCGCAGCCACATCCGCTCGCTCATGTTCAACGTGGGCAAGGGCAAGAGGCTGAGGCAGGGGCGCTATATGCTGTTCTTCGACAACCTGCAGCGCAAGATAGACCGGCAGGGGTATGACGCAGGCTTCTGGCGCGACAACGAGGTGGTGAAGCGCACGCCGCTGGAAGAAAAGGCCGTGCGGATGTTTGAGCGCCGCAATCTTTTCGGGCAGTTCTGACGCCACGCCACATGTGCTGAGGGCCATGCGGTGCAGGCCATGCGGCCAAACGGCTTTTCCTGTAGGCCCGTATTGCGTTTCGCCATGTTGGTTTCGGGCCCCGAGGTAGGCTGCCATGCCATGCCGCGCCTGCATCTGGGCGTGGCTTGCGGCTGGTCGCCGGTTTGTTGTGGCGGCCATCCCGGCGTGGTCTTTGAATGGCGTTTCGGGCGTGCCCTCATCGGTCATGGCCGCCAGCTGCTCATCTGCTGCCGGCCTCCAACCGCGCCTGATGGCACATCCTTGGCTGGTTTCGCGGGCGCTGCTTTGCATGTGGTGCTATTATGGGGGCGCCGTTGTTAAAAAACTCAAATTGTTAGGCTGTTACACCATTTATCTGTAATTTTGCAACTCATATTAAGAACATCAAAAAATTAATAAATAGCAGACAGATGAATATTTCATTCGAGAACCCCGACAAAATCAACGGCCAGCTCACGCTGACCATTGAGAAGGAGGATTATGAGAAAGATGTAGAGAAGCAGCTTAAGGATTACCGCAAGAAAGCCAACATGCCGGGCTTCCGCCCGGGCATGGTGCCCATGGGGCTCATCAAGCGCCAGTATGGCGAGGCCGTGAAGGTGGACGTCATCAACAAGCTCATAGGCGAGAAGCTCTATGGCTACGTCCGCGACAACAAGATACAGATGCTCGGCGAGCCGCTGCCCAACGAGGAGAAGCAGAAGCCCGTTGACTTCAAGGCCGACGGCCCGTTTGAGTTTGTGTTCGACATTGCCGTGGCCCCGGAGTTCAAGGCCGAGCTTGGCCAGGGCGACACTGTTGACTACTACGACATCGAGGTGGACGACGAGCTCGTGAACCGCCAGGTTGACATGTTCGCCTCGCGCGCAGGCCACTACGACAAGGTGGAAGACTACGACCCCGCTAAGAACGACATGCTGAAGGGCGACCTGCGCGAGCTCGGCCCCGACGGCAACGCCAAGGAAGACGGCGTAGTGGTTGAGGGAGCCGTGCTCATGCCCGAATATATTAAGGTGGAAGAGCAGAAAAACCTGTTCGACGGCGCCAAGCTGGGCAGCGTCATCACGTTCAACCCGAAGAAGGCTTACCCGGAGAACGACGCCGAGATAACGTCGCTGCTCAAGATAGACAAGGAGAAGGCAGCCACGATGGAGTCTGACTTCACCTACCTCGTGACGGAAATATCGCGCTTCGTCAAGGCCGAGGTCAACCAGGAGCTGTTTGACAACGTGTTCGGCAAGGACGAGGTGAAGAGCGAGGAGGAGTTCCGCCAGAAGATAAGCGAGGGCATCAAGGCCCAGCTGGCCACCGACTCCGACTATAAGTTCCTGCTCGACGTGCGCAAGTACATGGAAGACAAGGTGGGCGAGCTCCAGTTCCCCGACGCCATGCTCAAGCGCGTGATGCTCAAGAACAACGAAGACCGCGGCCAGAAGTTCGTCGACGACAACTACGCCGCAAGCATCGTCGAGCTGAAGTGGCACCTGATAAAGGAGCAGCTGGTTGCCGACAACGGCATCAAGGTAGACGACAACGACGTGAAGAACGTGGCAAAGGAAACCGCACGCATACAGTTTGCACAGTATGGCATGGCCAACGTGCCCGACGAATACATCGAGAAGTATGCCAGCGACATGCTCAAGGAGCGCAAGAACGTGGACAGCCTTGTAGACCGCGCCGTAGACGTGAAGCTCATCGAGGCACTCAAGGGCAAGGTGAAACTGAATAAGAAATCCATCTCGCTCGACGACTTCAACAAGATGATGCAGGAAAAATAAGGGGTTTTAAGAAAAAAAAGCCCCACAGAAAGAAGGTTATCGACTTTTTTTATTAACTTTGTTCCACGGAACAAGTAAATAAGGTCGGCAGCCTTCTTTTTTAGTGCCTTATTCCGATAACATTAAAAACAACATTTAAAGATAAATATGAACGACTTCAGAAAATATGCCACACGGCATTTGGGAATCAACGGGCAGGTGCTCGACGGCGTGATAAGCGCCCAGTCGCAGTATCTCAACCCCTACATTCTCGAGGAGCGCCAGCTTAACGTGACGCAGATGGACGTGTTCTCGCGCCTGATGATGGACCGCATCATCTTCCTCGGCACGCCCATCGACGACTATACGGCCAACACCCTGCAGGCCCAGCTGCTCTACCTCGACTCCGTTGACCCGGGCAAAGACATATCGATATACATCAACTCGCCCGGCGGCAGCGTCACCGCAGGGCTCGGCATCTACGACACCATGCAGTTCATCTCGAGCGACGTGGCCACAATATGCACCGGCATGGCCGCCTCGATGGCCGCCGTGCTGCTCGTGGCCGGCGCCGAGGGCAAGCGCTCGGCCCTCACCCACAGCCGCGTGATGATTCACCAGCCGCTGGGCGGAGTGCAGGGCCAGGCCTCAGACATCGAGATAGAGGCAAAGGAGATAATGAAGTTCAAGAAAGAGCTATACACCATCATATCCGAGCATTCGCACACCCCGTATGACAAAGTGTGGAACGACTCCGACCGCAACTACTGGATGACGGCCGACGAGGCCCGCGAGTACGGGATGATAGACACGGTGCTGACAAAAAAGAAGTAAGCGGTGGCAATGAAGAAAGTGTGCAGCTTCTGCGGAAGGAGCGACAAGGACGTGAGGCTCCTGATAACGGGGCTTACAGGTTACATCTGTGAGGATTGCGCCACGCAGGCATACCATATAGTGCAGTCGGCGGGCCTCGGCGAGCCGGAAGCCAAGAAGAGCGACAGGTTCCAGATAAAGAAAGTGCCGAAGCCAACCGAAATCAAGGCCTACCTCGACGAATACATCATAGGGCAGGACGAGGCCAAGCGCAACCTCTCGGTGGCCGTATACAACCACTACAAGCGCTTGCAGCAGCCCGACGACCCCTCGGGCGTGGAGATAGAGAAGAGCAATATCATCATGGTGGGCAGCACCGGCACTGGCAAGACACTGCTGGCGCGCACCATAGCCAAGCTGCTCGACGTGCCGTTCACCATCGTAGACGCCACGGTGTTCACCGAGGCGGGATACGTGGGCGAAGACGTGGAGAGCATACTCTCGCGGCTGCTCCAGGTGGCCGACTACGATGTGCCCGCCGCCGAGCGCGGCATAGTCTTCATTGACGAGATAGACAAGATAGCCCGCAAGAGCGACAACCCGTCGATAACGCGCGACGTCAGCGGCGAGGGCGTGCAGCAGAGCCTCTTGAAGCTGCTCGAGGGAACCGTCGTCAACGTGCCCCCCAAGGGCGGGCGCAAGCACCCCGACCAAGACTACACCCAGGTGGACACGCGCAACATACTGTTCATCTGCGGCGGGGCCTTCGACGGCATAGAGCGCAAGATAGCCCAAAGGCTCAACACCCACACCGTGGGCTACAACTCGGTGCAGAACGTGAGGAAAATAGACAAGGAAGACCTCATGCAGTACATCCTGCCGCAAGACCTCAAGGCCTTTGGCCTCATACCCGAGATAATAGGCCGCCTGCCGGTGCTCACCTACCTCAAGCCGCTCGACCGCGACGCCCTTGCCCGCATCCTTACCGAGCCCAAGAACTCGATAGTGAAGCAATACGCCAAGCTGTTTGCCATGGACGGCATAGAGCTGACGTTCAGCGACGAGGCCCTGAACCTCATCGTCGACAAGGCCGTAGAGTACAAGCTCGGCGCCCGCGGGCTCCGCTCCATCGTTGAAAGCATAATGATGGACGCCATGTTCGAGGTGCCGTCCACCGACGCAAAGACCTTTGAGGTCACTCTCGATTATGCCCGGCAGCAGCTGGATAAGTCACATTTGCAGAAGCTCGCTTCCTGAGATGTGCCCCGGCCGGCCTTCAGGCCTGCAACATACGAATAACCCTGGCGGCCGGGATGACGCGGCTGCCCCAACCAAACCACGATATGACAGACAAGGTTAATCTTACAGAAGCGCTTAAGAAATATTTCGGTTTCGACAAGTTCAAGGGCGACCAGGAAGCCATCATACGCAACGTGCTCGACGGGCACGACACATTCGTGCTCATGCCCACGGGCGGTGGCAAGTCGCTGTGCTACCAACTGCCGTCGCTGCTCATGGATGGCACGGCCATAGTCATCTCCCCCCTCATAGCGCTGATGAAGAACCAGGTTGACGTGATCAGCAACCTCAGCGAGGTGCAGGGGGTGGCCCACTACCTCAACTCGTCGCAGAACAAGGCCGCCACCGACCAGGTGAAGGCCGACATCCGCGCCGGGCGCACCAAGCTACTGTATGTCGCCCCGGAGTCGCTGACCAAAGAAGACAACGTGGAGTTCCTCAAGACGGTCAAAATATCGTTCTATGCCATCGACGAGGCGCATTGCATATCGGAGTGGGGGCATGATTTCAGGCCGGAGTATCGACGCATACGCCCGATAATCAACGAGATCGGGCAGGCACCGGTGATCGCGCTGACGGCCACGGCCACCGACAAGGTGCGCACAGACATAAAGAAGAGCCTCGGCATCGTCGACGCCAAAGAGTTCAAGAGCTCTTTCAACAGGCCCAACCTGTATTACGAGGTGCGCCCCAAGACGAAAGACGTAGACAAGGACATCATAAAGTTCATAAAGCAGCACCCGGGCAAGAGCGGCATCATATACTGCCTCTCGCGCAAGAAGGTGGAAGAGCTGGCCGCCATACTGCGCGCCAACGACATAAAGGCTGCCGCATACCATGCCGGGCTCGACTCCGCCACGCGCTCAAAGACGCAAGACGGCTTCCTCATGGAGAAGATCGACGTCATCGTGGCCACAATAGCCTTCGGCATGGGCATAGACAAGCCCGACGTGCGCTTCGTGATACACTACGACATACCCAAGAGCCTCGAGGGGTATTACCAGGAGACGGGCCGGGCCGGGCGCGACGGGGGCGAGGGCCTCTGCGTGGCATTCTACTCGCACAAGGACCTGCAGAAACTCGACAAGTTCATGGAAGGCAAGCCCGTGGCAGAGCAGGACATCGGCCGGCAACTGCTGCAGGAGACGGCGGCATACGCCGAGACTTCCGTATGCAGGCGCAAGATGCTGCTGCATTATTTCGGCGAGAATTACACTCGCGACAATTGCGGCAATTGCGACAATTGCCTGCATCCCAAGCGGAAGATTGAGGCCGGGGCGCAATTGCTCACAGCACTCAAGGCCATTGCGGCAATAAAGGAGAACTTCCGCTCAGACTATGTGATAGACTTCATCATGGGGCGCGAGACCGACGAAATAGTGGCGCACAAGCACCACGAGCTCGAGGCCTTCGGCTCGGGTGAGGACGACAACGAGAAGATATGGAACCCGCTCATACGCCAGGCGCTCATAGCGGGATACCTGAAGAAAGACGTTGAGAACTACGGGCTGCTGAAGATTACGCCCGAAGGAAAGAAATTCATAAAAAAACCTGAATCATTCATGATTGTAGAAGACAACGAATTCAACGAGGACGACGAAGCCTCACTGGACGGCGCTGCCGGCGGCACGAGCGCGTTGGACCCGACATTGAGCGCAATGCTCAAAGACTTGCGCAAGAAGGTGTCAAAGAAAATGGGCCGCCCGCCGTACGTCATATTCCAAGACGTGTCGATAGACCAGATGGCCACCGACTACCCTGTCACCCTCGAGGAGCTCAAGAACATACAGGGAGTGGGCGAGGGCAAGGTGAAGCAGCCATACGCCAAGGAGTTTGTAGACCTCATCAAGCGATACTGCGACGAGAACGACATCGTGCGCCAGGCCGACCTGCGCGTGCGCACGGTGGCCAAGAAGTCGATGCTCAAGGTGAGCATCATCCAGAGCATCGACCGCCAGATTGCGCTCGACGACATCGCCAACGCCAAGGGCATCGACTTCGACGAGATGCTCGACGAGGTTGAGGCCATCGTTTACTCGGGAACGAAGATAAACATCGACTATTTCCTTGACGAGGTGATGGACGAAGACCATGTGGACGACATCTACGAGTATTTCAAGGAGTCGGAGACCGACGACCTCGAGACGGCCATACGCGAGCTGGGCGAAGACTACTCGGAAGACGAGATACGCCTGGTGCGCATCAAGTTCATATCCGACATGGCCAACTGACGAGCCCCCGGGCCGCCCGGCCGCAACACGCCGGGGCAGGGCATGCCCAACGTATGCCTTGCCCCGGCGCTTTTTGTCTGTTGCCCCGGGCCGTGCCCCGGCTCACCCCTCGCCGTGCGGCAGCCTTGGCGGTTGCGTATACCGCTCCTTGTCGGCCTCGGTAATCGCCCTGATCACCCGGCAGGGGTTGCCGGCTGCCAGCACATTGGCCGGGATGCTCCTCGTTACCACGCTGCCCGCGCCAATCACCGTGTTGTCGCCTATGGTCACGCCGGGCAGCACGCACACCTGTGCCCCTATCCACACGTTGTTGCCCACGGTTATGGGGTAGGCATACTCCAGTCCGCTGTTGCGCCGCTGGCTGTCGAGCGGGTGGCCGGCGGTGTAGAACCCGCATCCGGGGGCAACAAACACGTTGTCGCCGAATGTCACCTTGGCCCCGTCGAGTATCACGCAGTTCATGTTCATGAAGAAATTGTCGCCAATGCTTATGTTGTAGCCATAGTCGCAGAAGAATGGCGAGAGAATGGTCAGCGCCTTGCCAGCCCTGCCCAGCAGCCGGCGCAGCAGGGCCTCGCGTTCGGCCGCCATCGACGGGCGCATCTGGTTCAGCTCGTGGGTCATGTCGGCACACTCGGCCCTTTCGCGCAGCAGCTGCCCGTCGTAGTTAGCGTCGTATAGCAGTCCTTCGCTTGCTTTTTCCTTTTCGCTTTTCATGTTGTCTAGTTTTGTCGTTACAATTGCTTGTGCCTGCACTGCCCTTGACGGCAACGCCGGGCCACTGTGGTGGGTCGATGCCCGGTAGCGGCCGCCGTTGCTGTGTGGCGTAGCCCGGGGGCGCGGCCATGCAGTCGCGGCCCGCTGGCGCGAGGGCAGCGGGATAGGCCGCCAGGCATCTGCAAAGATAGTTTTTTTATTTCATTCGGCCAATCGCAGTTGGCTGTTTTCATTTTTTTGTAACTTGTTAGGAGTACAGGAGTTGGTTTTTTAGGAGTTCAGGAGTTCAGGAGTTCAGGAGTACAGGAGTTCAGACAATAGTTTTTGTGGATAAGGGAGGTAGAGGGAGGTAGAGGGAGTTACAAGGAGTTACAAGGAGTTAGAGGACAATGGCATTGACTATCTTCATGCACCACTTTCACAATGCTCCCATAGAGTCCATGTTTTCATAACTATTGTCTGTACTCCCGTCTCCCGTCTCCAGCCTCCCCTTGGCAGCACAGCTCCGCAAACCGCAGACATTCGCACGGCAGCCAAATCGTTGCCTCTGTTTCTGAAATACCCCGCTAAAGGTTTATTCCTCAATCGGGTGTGCTAGACTGATGAAAAACTAAAATAATTTCATGCCGCGGCAGGGCCTCGGCAGACAAGCCGTCATAGCCGTAGGATGGCTTGCCTGCCATGCCTGCCGTCGCGTGCCGTGCCGACGGCAGGCCCGCTATGCCTGCCCACCGGCGCCGGGCGGCCGTGGTGGCAATGCGCCGGTGGGGGCGGTGCCACTGGCGGCTCGGCATCAGGTCGTGCTGCCGTCCTTTGTGGCTCATCTACAGTCGGTTACTCCGGCGCATGGCGACTGTGCTCCCCGCTCATCCTCCGTGTGCCCGGTTGCCGTGAAACCCGCCGGCAGGCTCAATGTGTGGTGATATAGAACAGTGTTTTGCCGTGGCTCCTGCATCCGATTTTGCCGTGCGTGCTGCTAAACAGATGCCGGCGGCAGTAGCAATGGCTGTTGTTGCATCCATAGGAGAAACCGCGCGGGTTTGTAAAAAAAACTCCGGCAGGTGGGGCGATGGCCTCCGGCCGGAATGCCGTCGGGTGGACTGACGCCTTGACGCGGCTCGCCCCCGCCCAGGCTCCTGCTGGCGGGCATGCCCATTCGTCGGCAGCCGGTGGCGCGGCGTGGCATGGCATGACACTGCAGTGCGCTTTATGCCATTTGCAATCTATCACTACACGGGGGTTAGTGCCAACTGCAATGTATATATAAAATATACATTGCAGTTGGCACTATACACCCACATGTCGTCGTGCTTTTTTCCTTTGCAGTTGGCACTAAGCCCGGCAAGCGCCATCCGCAGTGCCAATTGCAGTGCCGTGGGCCGCTGTTGGGCGTGGCTTCGGGCCGTGGGCCGCCGTCGGTGCCGCCCGTTGGCCGTGGCCCTCGGCGGGCCAGGCTCTGTCCTGTCTTGGGCCATTGTTGGCGTGAGGGCGAAGAAACCATCCCGCGGGCTTGTTTTTTCCTTCCCCCTGTTGTACCTTTGTGGCCGTTGGGTGGCGTGCCGCTGCGGCCGGCAGTGGCCGGGCGGCTCGCCGCAAAGGATAAGTAGGTGCTCAAAATTAATTGCCATCAAATTGTGCGCTATTTCGGAGATGCATGGTAAAGTCCGAAGAGAGAGCGTAGCGGGCTACGCGACCGATGAGACTTTGGCATGCGGCCCGAAAGAGCACACAAGATGGTGGCAAAGATATAGAGGACACCTGCAAGGTCAATTGTATCGGTTAATTTTGAACAGTTACTTAATCATCAAAGCGTGGATATATGGCAAGCAGCATTGAGTTTGTGGATTTTGTGTGCAGGCAGATATCGCCTGCCGGCGACGTCAGTTGGCGGAAGATGTTCGGCGACTACGTGGTTTACCTCGACGGCAAGCCCGTCTTCACGGTGTGCGACGACACCTGTTACGCCAAAGACCTCCCGGCCGTGGCCCGGCTCTTGCCCGACGCCGAGCGCGGCTGCCCCTACGACGGGGCCCGCGAGCACATCATCGTCGACGTGGGGCACGGCGAGCTTGCCGTGCGGGTGGCCAGGGCGCTGTGGGAGGCGCTGCCCTTCCCGAAGAAGCGAAGCCGCAAGGGCTGAGCCGGGCGCCCCGTCATGCGGCCGCCGGGGCCGTATCGGCAGGCCAGACGGCCCGTATGGCATGGCCAGACGGCCCATCGGGGCTTAAGCCTTGGCGCGGCGTGGCAGAGGGACGCTGGGCGGTCGGCATGGCCGGTGGCAGCCCGGCCGCGTGGTTTTGCCGCCGTCGCGTCGGCCGAAGCGAGATTTGGGCTAAATCGTGTTAACGGCCGAAGAAAATGGCGCGGCCATAACGGCTAACTGAAAAAAAAGTGCTAAATTTGCACGCAATAATTTTATACAGTATCAAATATGTCATCATTTATTGCAGATAAAATCGTGATGGACGGCTTGACTTTTGACGACGTCCTCTTAATCCCGGCTTATTCAGACGTGCTGCCCAAGACAGTGGAGTTGAAAACAAGGTTCTCGCGCAACATCGAGCTTAACGTGCCATTCGTGACAGCGGCCATGGACACCGTCACCGAGTCGCAGATGGCCATAGCCATAGCTCGTGAGGGCGGCATCGGCGTCATCCACAAGAACATGACCATCGAGGAGCAGGCCCGCCAAGTGGCAATCGTGAAGCGTGCAGAGAACGGAATGATATACGACCCCGTGACCATACGCCGCGGCTCCACCGTCAAGGACGCTCTCGACATGATGGCAGAATACCATATCGGCGGCATACCCGTGGTAGACGAAGACAACCACCTGGTGGGCATCGTCACCAACCGCGACCTGCGCTTTGAGCGCCACCTGGACAAGAAGGTGGACGACGTGATGTCGAAAGACAACCTCGTGACCACGCACATGCAGACCGACCTGGCCGCCGCAGCCCAGATACTGCAGGAGAACAAGATAGAGAAGCTGCCGGTGGTAGACAAAGACAACCACCTTGTGGGCCTGATAACCTACAAGGACATAACCAAGGCCAAGGACAAGCCCATGGCATGCAAAGACGAGAAGGGCCGCCTGCGCGTGGCCGCCGGCGTGGGCGTCACCGTCGACACGCTCGACCGCATGCAGGCCCTTGTCGACGCCGGGGCCGACGCCATAGTGATAGACACGGCCCACGGCCATTCAAAATATGTGTTAGAGAAGCTCGTGGAGGCCAAGAAGTCGTTCCCGCAGGTAGACATCGTGGTGGGCAACGTGGCCACGGGCGAGGCCGCACGGCTGCTCGTGGACAATGGTGCCGACGCCGTGAAGGTGGGCATCGGGCCGGGCTCTATATGCACCACGCGCGTGGTGGCAGGCGTGGGCGTGCCGCAGCTGTCGGCAGTCTACGATGTGTACAGCGCCCTTAAGGGCACGGGCGTGCCCCTCATAGCCGACGGCGGTCTGCGCTATTCGGGCGACATCGTCAAGGCCCTGGCCGCCGGCGGAAGCTCGGTGATGATAGGGTCGCTCGTGGCCGGCACCGAAGAGAGCCCCGGCGAGACCATCATCTTCAACGGGCGCAAGTTCAAGAGCTACCGCGGCATGGGCTCGCTCGAGGCCATGGAGCAGAAGAACGGCTCGAAAGACCGCTACTTCCAGAGCGACACGAAAGACGTGAAGAAGCTCGTGCCCGAGGGCATCGCCGGCCGCGTGCCTTACAAGGGCACCGTGCAGGAGGTGATCTACCAGCTCGTGGGCGGGCTGCGCTCGGGCATGGGCTATTGCGGGGCTGCCGACATAGAGCGCCTGCACCAGGCCAAGTTCACCCGGATAACCAACGCCGGCGTGCTTGAGAGCCATCCCCACGACATCGCCATCACGAGCGAGGCGCCAAACTATTCGAGACCTAACGATTGACCAAAGCGATGAAGATAGGAGCAATGATTGCCGCCCTGCTCATGGCAGCCGGGGCGGCAACCGCCCAGGACGACCCCACGGTGATGACCATCAACGGCCAGCCCGTGGCCCGTTCGGAGTTTGAGTATTCATACAACAAGAACAACGCCGAGGGCGTGATCGACAAGAAGACGGTGGACGAGTATGTCGACCTGTTCATAAACTACAAGCTCAAGGTGGCTGCGGCCCTCGACGCCAGGCTCGACACCATGGCCTCGTTCAAGACCGAGTTCGCGCAGTACCGCGACCAGCAGATAAGGCCAACGTTTGTGGGCGACGCCGACATCGAGGCCGAGGCGCGCAGGGTGTACGACAACACCAAGAGGGCCATAGGCCCGCGGGGGCTGGTGCGCCCGGCGCACATATTCCTATACGTGGGCCAGAAGGCCACCGACGCCGAGCGGCAGAAGGTGAAGGAGCGCATCGACTCCATATACGCGGCCCTCAAGGGCGGCGCCGACTTCGCCGAGACGGCCAAGAGCCTGTCGCAAGACCCGGGCTCGGCCGCCAACGGCGGACTGCTGCCGTGGATTGGGCCGAGCCAGACGCTGAAGGAGTTTGAAGACAAGGCCTACGCCCTGAAGGACGGCGAGATGAGCGAGCCGTTCCTCTCGCCCGCCGGCTACCACATCATACTCATGAAGGGCCACAAGCAGCTCGAGCCCTACGACTCGCTGCGTGGCAACATAATGAAGTTCATAGAGCAGCGCAACATACGCGAGCACCTGGCGCTGGCGCGCATAGACACCATCGTGGCACGCTCAGCAGGCACGCTGACGCGCGAGCAGGTGATAGAGCGCAGGGCCGACTCGCTGATGGCGGCCGACCCGGCCCTGAAGAACCTGATACGCGAATACCACGACGGACTGCTGCTCTACGAGATCAGCAACCGCATGGTGTGGAACAAGGCCGCCACCGACACGCTCGGGCTGGAGGCATTCTTCAAGAAAAACAAGAAGAAGTACGCATGGAGCCAACCGCGATACAAGGGCATGGCATACCACGTGAAGGACAAGGCCGACGTAGAGGCCGTGAGGGACTGCGTGAGGAAACTGCCGTTTGGCGAGTGGGCCGAGGCCCTGCGCACAACGTTCAACAACGACTCGGTGCTGCGCATCCGCGTGGAGAAGGGCGTGTTCAAGGAAGGAGACAACGCACTCATCGACCGCGAGGTGTTCAAGAAAGACGTAAAGGTGGCGCCCACCAAAGACTTCCCCATCGACGCCGTCTACGGCAAGCTGCTCAAGAAAGGGCCTGAGGAATATACCGACGTGCGCGGCCTGGTGACCGCCGACTACCAAGACTTGCTTGAGAAGAACTGGGTGGCCGAGCTGCGCAAGAAGTACAAGGTGGAGGTAAACAAAGACGTATTGAAAACAGTAAACAATCATAAATAGCAGATGAAACTAAAAGGCAATCTCTGTTTCGCCACGCTGCTGGCCTGTGCCTCGATGGCCGGCGTAGACTCTGCAGCCCAGACCGCGGCCGACTCTTCCGCACACAATGTGGTGGACGAGGTGATATGGGTGGTGGGCGACGAGCCCATACTGAAGTCGGAAGTGGAGGCGATGCGCATGCAGGCCGCACAGGAAGGTACCAGGTGGAACGGCGACCCCGACTGCGTGATACCCGAGCAACTGGCCGTGCAGAAGCTGTTTCTGCACCAGGCTGCCATCGACAGCGTCGAGGTGACCGAGGCCGACGTGCAGGGGCAGGTGGACAACTATGTGGAATACTGGATTCAGCAGGCCGGCTCGAGAGAGAAGCTTGAGGAATACAAGAAGCAGAGCATCAGCCAGATACGCAACGAGCTGCACGACATCGTACACGACCAGATGACCACGCAGAAGATGCGCGAGAAGCTGGTGGAGAACATCAAGGTGACACCCGGCGAGGTGAGGCGCTATTTCAAGGACATGCCACAAGACAGCATACCATTTGTGCCTACCGAGGTGGAGGTGCAAATAATCACACAGACGCCACGCATCGAGCAGGAAGAGATAAACAGGGTGAAAGACGAGCTGCGCTCGTTTACCGACAGGATAAACAAGGGCGAGACGTCGTTCTCTACCCTGGCCCGGCTCTACTCGGAAGACCCGGGGTCGGCACGCTCGGGCGGAGAGATAGACTACGCGGGCCGCACCACCTTCGACCCGGCATTCGCCAACGTGGCCTTCAACCTGACCGACCCCAAGAAGGTGTCGAAGATCGTTGAGTCGGAGTTTGGCTTCCACATCATACAGCTCATCGACAAGCGCGGCGACAAGATCAAGGTGCGCCACATACTGCTCAAGCCGCGCATCTCGGACAAGGCCGTCAGCAGCTCGCTGGCACGCCTCGACTCTATACGCACGGACATAACCAAGGGCTTGTTCACCTTCGAAGAGGGCGCCACCGTCATCTCCGACGACAAGGACACGCGCAACAACCACGGGCTGATGTCTAACATAATGGGCTCGGCGCGCACCTCGAAATTCAGGATGCAAGACCTGCCGCCCGAGGTGGCAAAGGTTGTAGACACCATGAAGGTGGGCGAGATATCTGCACCTTTCAGCATGATAAACGACAGGGGAAAGACGGTTTGCGCCATCGTGAAGCTGAAAAACCGCGTCGACGGCCACAAGGCCACCATCACCGAAGACTTCCAGGTGATGAAGGACCTTGTGCTTGGCAAGCGCCGCGAGGAGAAGCTGCACGAGTGGGTGGTAGACAAGATAAAGACAACCTACGTGCGCATCAACGACCGCTACAAGGACTGCAAGTTTGAATATCAAGGCTGGATAAAATGACCAGGAAACCAATCCCTGCCAAACTTTTCAGCGGGCATAGAACCACCATTGCCTTGGTTCTATGCCTGTTTGGGCTATGTGTGGCCCGGTCGATGCTGCCCGTGAAGCAGCGCGCGGCCAGGGGCGCCGCCGACGACAACCGCGTTTACCTCATCCATGCCGACGTGCTGCACTACGACCGCTACAAAAACCCCGACGCCCAGATACTGAACGGCCATGTGGCCTTCCGCCACCAGGGCGCCACGCTATATTGCGACAGCGCGCATTTCTATGAGATGTCCAACTCGTTCGAGGCTTTCGGCCACGTGAAGATGTACCAGGGCGACACCTTGTCGCTGTTCAGCGACTACGCCTTCTACGACGGCAACGAGCAGATGGCCATGGCGCGATACAACGTCGTGCTCAAGCACCGCAAGTCGACGCTGTACACCGACAGCCTGAACTTCGACCGGCTGTACAATGTGGGCTACTTCTTCGAGGGCGGAAAGCTCGTTGACAAGGACAGCGAGCTGACCTCCGACTGGGGCGAATACTACACCGAGACAAAGCAGGCGGTGTTCAACTACGACGTGCAGCTGCGCAACAAGAAGTTTTTCCTGACCAGCGACACGCTTTACTACGACACGGGCACGTCGGTGGCGCATGCCGTAGGCCCGTCGAACATCACATCGGGCGCAAGCCACATATATACCGAAGACGGATATTACAACACCAACCTCGACAGGGCCAGGCTATTCGGACGCTCGGTGATGAGCGACAAGGGCAAGTGGATGACCGGCGACAGCGTATACTACGACAGCAAGCAGGGCACGAGCGAGGCTTTCGACAATGTGGTCTACGTTGACTCGCTGAACAAGAACATGATGACCTGCGACTATTATTGGTATAACGAGAACACCGGCTACGGCATGGCCACCAAGCGCGCCGTGGCCATAGACTACTCGCAGAAAGACTCGCTATACATGCATGCCGACACGTTCAAGATATATACGTTCAACATAGACACCGACTCGGCATACCGCAAGATACACGCATACAACAAGGTGAGGGCCTACCGCATAGACGTGCAGGCCGTGTGCGACTCGCTGGTGTACAACAGCAAGGACTCGTGCCTTACGATGTACCGCGACCCCATAGTGTGGAACCAGAGCCAGCAGCTGCTTGGCGAGGTGATAAAGGTCTACATGAAAGACTCTACCATCAACCGCGCCCATGTCATAGGCCAGGCGCTCTCGGTTGAGCAGCTGCCCGACTCGACCAACTACAACCAGGTGTCGTCCGACGAGATGTTCGCCTTCTTCCGCAACGGAGAGATATATGAGGCCGACGCCAACGACAATGTGCTCATCGTCTATTACCCCGTCGACGACAGCGACAGCTCGCTCATAGGGCTTAACTATACCGAGACCACCCAGCTGAAGGTGTTTCTCGAAAACCGGAAGATGAAGAAGGTGTGGATGCCGAAGGCCGAAGGCACCCTTTACCCCATGTCGCAGATACCCCCGGCCAAGCGTTTCCTGCCGAGCTACGCATGGTTTGACTACGTGCGCCCGCTCAACAAGGACGACATATTCAACTGGCGGGGCAAGAAGGCGGGCACCGAGCTCAAGGTGGTGGCCCGCAAGGAGGCCCCGCTGCAGCACCTGTCGGGCAAGCCGTCGGCGTCAGACTCGATACCTGTCGACAGGCCTAAGTCGCCCCTGGCGGCGCCGCCGGTGCCGCGCCGCTCCGGTGCCGACACGCTGAAGGCGCCAGCCTTGCCGGCCGACTCCGCAGGCTTGGCAGCCCCGGCCGACTCTGCGGCCGCCGCCGTGGCTCCCGCGGCCGTGACGCAACCGGCCCAGGCCGAAGCCGCAGGGGCCGATGGCGGAGAGGGCAACCGCGAGGGCGACAAGGCCGGCGTGACTGCCGCCCCGGCGGCAGCCACCCGCCCGGAAGACGGCGCCGGGGCCGGGGAGGGCGGGGCATGAGCCTGTTTTCCAGGCGCAAGCCCCGCGGCTTCAACCATAGGTACATATATTATGATGAGCGACGCGAGCGGTTGAGGGCCATCGAGGAGCGTGCCCGGCGCGAGCTTGGCATCGAGGCGCCCGAGGAGTTCAGGCCGGAGCATTTGCGGGGGGTGTTCTCGGGCAGCACGCGCCACCTGCGCAGGGCCCGCGAGCGCGAGGCCTCCGGCCGCCCCAGGCTGCATGTGGCAGTGCTTGTGTTCCTGCTCATCGTGCTGCTGGCCTTGGTGCGCTACATTCTCTGACGGGCGGCCGTGGCGGGCGGCGCGGCCCGTGTGCCGCCGCCGCGATGCGGCAGCCCCATGCCCCCGCAGGCATGCTTTGATTATTGCCCGTGGCCCCGTTTGCGGCCACCCCGAGGCCGGGGCCGCGCGGGCGGGCGTTTGCTAACTGAAATACCAACGATCAATGAGTGACATCATACAATTGCTGCCCGACTCCGTGGCAAACCAGATAGCCGCCGGCGAGGTGATACAGCGCCCGGCTTCGGTGATAAAAGAATTGGTTGAGAACGCCGTCGATGCCGGCGCCACCGCCATCAACGTGCTTGTGGTCGACGCCGGGCGCACGTCGATACAGGTAATCGACAACGGCACGGGCATGTCGGAGACCGACGCGCGCCTGGCGTTCGAGCGCCACGCCACGTCGAAGATACGCAAGGCCGACGACTTGTTCGCCCTGCACACCATGGGGTTCAGGGGCGAGGCGCTCGCGTCGATAGCCGCCGTGGCGCAGGTGGAGCTCAAGACCCGGCTCGAGGGGCGCGACATAGGCACCCACCTGTCTATCTCCGGCTCGCGTGTGGTGGGCCAGGAGCCGGTGGCTTGCCCCGTAGGGTGCAACTTCATGGTCGAGAACCTGTTCTTCAACGTGCCGGCGAGGCGCAAGTTCCTCAAGACCAATGCCACCGAACTAAACAACATCGTGGCGGCTTATGAGCGCATAGTGCTCGTCTATCCCGCCATCAGCTTCACGCTGCACAGCAATGGGGCGGAAATGATGAACCTGCGCGCGGGCAGCCTCAGGCAGCGCATAACCGACGTGTTCGGCCGCCGCATAAGCCAAGACCTGCTGCCGGTGGAGGTCGACACGGCCCTGTGCCGCATACGCGGCTATGTGGGCAAGCCGGAGTCGGCGCGAAAGAAGGGCGTGCATGAGTATTTCTTCGTCAACGGACGGTATATGAAGCACCCATACTTCCACAAGGCTGTGATGAACGCTTTCGACCGTCTGGTGCCCGTGGGCATGCAGGTGCCTTATTTCATATACATCGAAGTGGACCCGGCAAACATCGATGTGAACATACACCCGACAAAGACCGAGATTAAGTTTGAGAACGAACAGGCTGTGTGGCAGATCATCACGGCTGCGGTGAAAGACTCCATAGGGCGCTTCTGCGAGGTGCCCACCATAGATTTCGACACCGAGGGATGCCCCGACATACCTGTGTTCGACCCGGGCAACGGGGCCGCGCAGCCGTCGGTCGACTTCAACCCGGCGTACAACCCCTTCAAGACCGACCACCAGGCAAGGCCAAAGATGCCCGGCAGTTGGGAGGAGATGTACTCGGGGGTGAAGGCCGACGTGCCTTCCGAGCCCGACAGCCTGTTCGGCGATGAGGAGATGGCCGAAGAGCCGGCTGATGCCGCGGGCGCCCCTGCCGGAGAGGCTCCGGCCGCCGACGACAAGTCGCCGGTGCATTACCAATACAAGGGCAGGTATATCATGACCGCCGTGAAGTCGGGGCTGATGATAATAGACCAGCACCGGGCCGACCTGCGCATACGCTACGAGCGCTACCTGGCTCAGTTTGGCGGGCGGGCGGCCGGCACACAGCGCGTGCTCTTCCCCGAGGTGGTGCAGTTTGCGCCGTCAGACGCCGTGGTGCTCGACAAGGTGATGCCCGAGCTCGAGGCCATAGGCTTCGAACTGACCGCCCTCGGCCAGAACAGCTATGCCGTCAACGGGGTGCCTGCCGGCTTTGACGGCATCGACTGCGTGGCGCTGCTACGCACCATGGTGGCCGATGCACTGGAGTGCAGCTCGGGCTCTGTCGACGAGCTGAACAAGTCGCTCGCCATGAGCATGGCGCGGGCTGCGGCCATACCCGAGGGTCAGGTGCTCGACAACATGGCCATGGAGAGCCTTGTCAACGAGCTGTTTGCCTGTTCCAACGTGAACTACACACCCGACGGCAAGGCCATCATCTGCATACTGCCGCAGCGCGAGATCGAGCAGCTGCTCGGCTGACGGCGCCGCAGGCGCAAGGGGCTTGGCGGGATAGACGGCAGAGACGGCGTGGGGCAACAGTCTGTGGCCCCGCGCCGTCTGTGGTTTGTTTGTGCGCCGTTCACGCATCATGCATGGCCGGATTGGGGCGTGGGAGCCGGCCGTGGGCAGAGGGCCGTGCCACCTGTGGCGCCCGCGGGGCCACATGCCGCCTGCCGTTTTGGTGCATGCGCTTCTCCCCTTTAAGTAGGTGTTCAAAATTAATTGCCATCAAATTTTGCGCTATTTCGGAGGCACATGCCAAAGTCCGAAGAGGGAGCGTAGCGGGCTACGCGACCGATGAGACTTTGGTATGCGTCCCGAAAGAGCACACAAGATGGTGGCAAAGATATAGATGCCACCTGCAAGTTCTATTGTATCGGTTAATTTTGAACAGCTACTTATTATTAATAATGTGCAAGGGGTTGCGGCTTTAGCTGCCGGGACGTGGTTTTGTATGATTTGTTTCTTGGTGGCGGGCGGTGCCGGCCGCCCGTGGTTATTAATTGTAGCCGTAGACTGATTAAACGTGATTTTACGATGATTATTGCGCAATAATATTGGACATTTAGTAATATTTCACCCAAAAATTGTTTTTTAAGGCATGTTTTGTTTGGCTGAATGAAAAGAAATGTTTACTTTTGCACATACTACTAAGTGTGATATATTGTTTAAGTATAATTAGTATAGGTATGAAAAAGTTATTAATTATGCTGGCTTTTGCCAGCGTCTCTGTAGCCGGAATGGCTCAGGACAACGAATCAGCTGTACCTGAAATGAAGTACAGCGTTGCCACGAACTCCTTCTGGAGCAACTGGTTTGTACAGGCAAACATTTCCGGAGGCGTTTTCTATAGCAACGAAGAGATGGGCTACGGCTTGTCTAAGAGCCCGTTCAAGGGATTCCGCAACAATCTCGGATTCTCTGTTGCAATAGGTAAGTGGTTTACTCCGGGCATCGGATTGCGCACGAAGTTCAACGGCGTATGGGGCCGCACTGTTGCCAGCGACGATAAAGACCTGAACGCAAGCAAGTATTGGGTGCTCAACGAGCAGGTGCTCTTCAACCTGAGCAACATGATTTGCGGTTACAACGAGACCCGTGTGTGGAACTTCATCCCCTATCTGGGTGCAGGTTACGGCCGTAACATGACCTACAACCGTTACGGAATGGACCTCAACCTCGGTATCCTCAACACCTTCCGCCTGAGCCGCAAGGTGGCCATCAACCTCGACTTGTCGTGGGCTTGGTTCGAGCCCGACTTCGACGGCATCACCGAAGACGGCCCGACAGCTACAGGATGGCCCAAGACCCGCGACAACATGCTGAACGTGGAAGTGGGTCTCACCTACAACCTTGGCAAGGCTAAGTGGAACAAGACTCCCGACGTGGAGGCTCTCAAGGCTCTCTCGCAGGGTCAGATCGACGCCCTCAACGCTCAGCTGGCCGACGCTCAGTCTGAGAACGCCAAGCTGAAGGACATGCTGGCCAACCAGAAGCCCGCTGAGACAAAGGTGGTGAAGGAAGTGGTTGCAGCTCCCGTATCTGTGTTCTTCAACATCGGCAAGTCTAAGATTGCCTCTAAGAAGGATCTCCAGAACGTCAAGGACCTCGTTGAGGTTGCCAAGGCCAACAACTCTAAGATTGTGGTTACCGGATATGCTGACAGCAAGACCGGAAGCGCAAGCTGGAACCAGAAGCTCAGCCAGAAGCGTGCTGAGGCTGTTGCCAACGAGCTTGTTAACATGGGCGTAAGCCGCGACAACATCGAGGTTGTTGCTGCCGGTGGCGTCAACACGCTGTCTCCGGTTTCTTACAACCGTCGCGCAACTGTTGCAATAAAGTAATTACAAGGAAATTTTATTTAACGGGCCGGCGGGGCATCATGCCCCGCCGGCCCTCTTATTTGCTTTTGCCATCGGCTCTCTTGGGGCAACCGATAAACATTGGGGCTTTTAGGAGTTGTTTTTTAGGAGTTGTTTTTTTAGGAGTTCTGGAGTACAGGAGTACAGGAGTTCAGACAATAGTTTAGTATATATTTTGGGGTTAAGATAATAGTTATGGAAACATGGGAGTTCTGGGAGCATGTGGAAAGTGTTGCAGGAAGAGATAGTCAATGCCATTGTCCTCTAACTCCTTGTAACTCCTTGTAACTCCTTCTACCTCCCTCTAACTCCATTATACACAAAAACTATTGTCTGTACTCCTGTACTCCTGTACTCCTGAACTCCTAAAAAACAACTCCTAAAAAGCCACTGGATTTATCTGGTGAGCCCTCTTTTATGCTTTCGATGGCCCTGCTTTGCTCGAGGCGCCCTTGTTTTTTAGCTCGAATCACCCCGCCGTTTTTGCTGTTGATGGCTTTCTGGCTGTGGCGTCATCGGTGTTTGACAGCCAGTTTCACGTTGCCCTTTGCGGGGGCTTTGGCGTTGTAGAGATGGCGGCGAAGGGCCTGGATGATGAAAAAAAATGACGGCAAGATTGAAAAAAGCGCCTCAAAATTTGGCCATGACAAAAAATGTTTGTATCTTTGCAACCGCTTAAGACAAGCAACTCGGGCGCTTAGCTCAGCTGGTTTAGAGCATCTGCCTTACAAGCAGAGGGTCGGGGGTTCGAATCCCTCAGCGCCCACACGAGTGAGAGACATCAGCACGGCTGGTGTCTCTTTTGCTTTTACGGCCTTTCGGGCGGTTGCCGGAAGCGTGGCGGCCGGTGGGTCTCGCTTGCATGAAAAC
>NZ_JAMBLP010000034.1:0-26175 GCF_023336985.1 Marseilla massiliensis
TATTGGTATTCAATCTGTTGCAAAACGTGCTGTTTGATCGTATAAAACGACACGTTTCGTAGTCCAAAACGTGCCATATTAAAATGCGAAATAGTACAAACGTAGAACCGTTGACTCAACGAGCCTTTTTATTGCATATAGGTATATATCAAAATGCAGAACTCATTTTCGCTTAACAGTTGTAATTTCTTCAATAAAAAGAGTAACTTTGCAATAAAATTATTGCATAATGAATCTGACTAAGCATAAATTAGGCGAGTTGGTAGAGGTTACTCGTGGTATGAGTTTATCAGGCCAATACTATGCGGAAGAAGGTGAATTCATCCGTTTGACACTTGGCAATTTCAATATGAATGGTGGCGGTTTCAAAGAAAACACGTCAAAGACGGACTTATACTTTACAGGGAGCGTCAAAGATGAGTTTATCTTAAAGAAAGGCGACATCATAACTCCGCTTACCGAGCAATCCGTAGGGCTGCTCGGTACAACTGCCCGTATTCCTGAAAGTGGAAGATATATTCAAAGTCAGGATGTTGCATTGGTACGATGCAAAGAAGGTCGTATAGATTCTAATTTTTGCTACTATCTCATATCATCAAAACTTGTCAGACAACAGCTTAGTGCCGCTGCCCAGCAAACAAAAATACGGCATACCTCTCCTGACAAAATTATGGATTGCACTGTTTGGATTCCCAATCTTGAAAATCAGATAAAGATAGGCCGCATTTTAACGGATATTGATAATAAAATTGCGCTTAATCGTCAGATAAATGATAATTTAGAGATACTTGACCATTCATCAAGAGAGGCAGGAGCTCGTCGCGCAGTTTAGTGAGTTTCAGGTTGTTTTCTTCAAACAAGCCAATCTCCGAGAATATCTGTGACTGTCTTTTATCAAATTCCAATAGCACATTATCCTGTGGCACTGCCATATATATTTCATCAAATGTTTGGTTTGTTAAATTATTGATACCTGTACCGCACGCTATACTTTTTATTTTCTCCTTAAAATATTGGCTATTGAATAAATTAAAAAGCAAATATGCATAATGTGCCTTAGCTGTGAATTT
Source organism: Marseilla massiliensis (assembly GCF_023336985.1). Taxonomy (NCBI): domain Bacteria; kingdom Pseudomonadati; phylum Bacteroidota; class Bacteroidia; order Bacteroidales; family Prevotellaceae; genus Marseilla; species Marseilla massiliensis. Next base: position 1,071 of record NZ_JAMBLP010000034.1, read on the forward strand.
TGTCAGGAATGCACCGAATGTATCTTTTGATGCAAATTGGAACATAGCACATTTCCCAATATGTTCTTTACTTCCACTTGACATTGTCATTATAATATCCAGTGGTTGAATGTGCTGTTCTTCAGATACAAATGTTTTTGGAATGTAAGCAGCATTGTTATCATATATTAAATGATTATCTTGGATATTATTACCGCGTAAAACCAATACTCCGAGATTAGAATCAACCATATCTTCTTTTGCGTAAGATACTCCACGAATACTTGACGCAATATTATTTACAGATAAAACAATCCAATTTAAAGGAATCTCTCGTTTCAACTTTTCATTCCACACCATTGCTCCGCCACTCGACTTATAAGGCCGTCCGTTCTCATCGGGAAAATCGAACTGTACGAACCAATAGTCGTAAAGCTGCTTAGCCATCTTCTCTAAATTATCATTTATCTGACGATTAAGTTCTATCTTACGGTCAATGCAAGTTAAAATTGAAACTAACCTCTCTTGTTCTTCTTTTGTCTTTGGCATTATTAGTTTTAGCTCTCCAATGCCTACCTGTGAAAGATTATCCCTTGCGGAACCAGAGCTAAGTCCAATTAAATATTCATAGAGTGTATCTATGTTATATTTTAGGAAGCTCGAACTATAATGTGGGTTAGGGAGAATAGCGCAAATGGCTTGATTGGTACATGCTTCGATTTTAAGCAATGATGCTTTCCCAGCTGTTGCCCCATACATGGCTACAAGGACTGTATCTATGGGATATAACTTGGTGCTTGAACTCTCATAACCTTTTTGCGTTATAAAATTAGTTGCTTTATATATATACGGCGAAGAGAGTTCTCCACTATTAATCCAAGGAATATCACCGTTTTCATAAAATTCTTTCTCCGTAGTCAAAGGAGTTGCACCAGATGAAGTTTCAAATTCATCCGAAAGTTTTATGCACTTCCAACCCTGAGGTACGATACGTTTTCTCTTATATTTCTTCAATTCCATCATAGTTACTCGTTATTTTCTAATTCTTCATCTTCATTCAAAAGATACTCATATTGAGTGCCTTTCAAACTTTCCGGGTCATACTCTTTGCGATAATCCAGTATGTAGGAATGTACCGAACTTGGATAAATGTAAAAATAATGACGACATACTTGCTTGAATAGTTGCAACATACGCTCATTGCCGAGGAAACCGAACATATAATCAAACAACAATTCAACCTCGTTACGGGTGGCCTTACGACTACAGATGTCGTTTACTAATGGTGTATATTGAACCACGGCCAAATCCGAAAGTTTTTCCATTTGGTCGACAATGCCTTTTATTCCCTCTAACAAGCTATCGTAATTGTCTGGACTTTGACATTTTGAATCCATTGTAACTTTTATTCTGAAAATTCGACTTGAAAATCAAGGATTAAATTTGCTGCCTATACAAGCTTACGTTGTAGGCTTTTGCTATTCTCCCAACATATCTCTTACCTCCTTATCAAAATCTGAATCGATACGCTGTGTACGATTAAAAATGTCGTACTCGCTTTCTGCTTTTGCCTTTGCTTGTGCGGCAGAAATACGCCCTTTATCGGGAAGTATCTGGTAACGGCGGAAAGCAAGAAACTCGTTGACACTTGCTGCAAATTGCTTCATGTTAAATGTGTTTTCGCGCTCAATGAGGTCTTCAATATAGTCAAAATAGCCACTCACCGTGCGCTCTAATTGCCGGATTTGTTTCTCATCCAAATAGTTCTTTGCTATTGAAACGTCAGATTTGAGTATTCGCCCATTGGGAGAGTTTTTCCATGTGGTCAGTCCCATGTGTTCTTTGGTATGGTCTGCCTTGGTATAGATGATTTCTGCGGCAGTCTGCCCTGTAATGGCATAGTGGAAGCGGTTTTGCACCATTGCGTAAAACTCTTTTGTTGTGGGAGAGTTACGGTCGTAGTCTGTACTGCATTCGGCATAAATGTCCGTTATCTGTTGCCAAATGCGCCGTTCACTCGCACGGATGGAACGTACCCTTTCAAGCAACTCGCGGAAATAATCCTTGCCGAACACAGCCGCTCCTTGCTTTAGCCTTTCATCATCCAGCACGAAACCTTTACGGATATACTCGTTGAGGATTTTGGTTGCCCATTGGCGGAAACGGGTGGCTTTTGCGGAATTTACACGATAACCAACAGAGATAATCATATCAAGATTGTAGAAGTCAACCAACTCTTCAACTTCCCCTCTTATGCCTCTATTTACGACGGTTGCAATTTTTGCAACTGTCGTATCGGGAGACAATTCTCCGTCTTTATATATGTTTGCTATGTGGCGACTAATGCCTGATTTATCAATGCCAAAGAGTTGTGCCATTGCCTTTTGGGTACACCAAATCGTATCGTCCTTGATAACAACCTGCACCTTGCCCTCTTCGTCGGGCATATTATAAAGCAAGAACTGTATTTCTGCTGCCATGACCTTTATTCTTTAATGTCATTAAATTGAAGGCTGTCAAGCTGCTTCATTATTTCTTCTTCCAACCGATGGCTTTCGGCAAACTGTTCTGCCAGAGTTCGTTTATATTCCGCCATACGGTTGTTGAACTCTTTTTCGGTAATGTCAACATAGTCAATCTTTATGTCGAAATATTGTCCGGCAGAAAGGCTGTAACCTTTCTCTTTTATTTCATCGTAAGTTACGGCAACGGAGAAGTCCTCCACTGCCTCCTTGTGTTGAAACGTATTGACGATTTTGTCAACTTCGTAATTGCGAAGACGGCGTTTCTGGTTATTCCCCTCTTTGTATTCTTCGCCTAACTTACTTGCATCAATCAGAATAACCTTATCGTGATTGGCTGACTTGTCAAAGAAGATGACAGACACGTTTGTGCCTGTAGTTGCAAAGACGTTGCTTGGCATTGAAACAACACCATACACCCAATGCTCATCAACGATGCGCTGCAAAATACGTTTTTCAACTCCACTTTTAGCCGTAATGAAACCTGTTGGAATAACGACAGCTGCTTTTCCGGTAGGTTTCAATGAATTAAGCACGTGCTGTATGAAGCAAGTATATATAGCCATTTTAGGTTTTGACGGGTCTACTTTTTTGACAGGATTAGGAACTCCAGCCCAAAAACGTATTGTATCAGTGGCCAAAGTATCACGGTATTCTGGAAAATCGAGTTTGAAAGGTGGATTGGAAACGACGAAATCAAATTTGCGCAATACACCGTTGCTTTCCTTGTGTGACGGTTCGGTAAGCGTATTGCCTTGCACCACGTTAGGTAAAGATGCTGCAAAATTATTAAGAATAAGATTAAGCCGCAGCATTTCTGTAGATTTCTCTGAAATGTCTTGCGAGAAGATAGAACAACGGTCTTCACCTATTTGGTGGGCAAGAGCCATAAGCAATGTGCCCGTTCCGGCAGCCGGGTCATAACAAGTTACGCCCCGTAAGTCGGAATTATCCCCGACTAAAAGGCGTGCCATCACTTGCGCAATAGCACGTGGAGTATAATACTCTGCATACTTGCCACCACCGGCATTATTGAAACCTTTAAGCAGATGCTCAAAAATGCGTGAGAAGAAATCATATTTTTCTCCAAATACTTCTTCAAAGTTGAATGATGCAACGTTGCGCATCAAGGACTTAGCGAACTCATCCCGTTTCTGTGTATCGGTAACATACGTGGTCAGTGGGAAGAAAATGTTTACCTTGCTTTTACCAGATGTTGTGACCGAGAAAGTTTCGGCATTGAGTGAAGCTATATCTTCCAATGTAGCATCAAGCAACGTGGAAAAGTCACCCTTTGTGGCTGAATTGTACAAATGCGACAAAGTATGTTCAGGCTTCAAACGAGGTACAGAATGAGACAAATAGCTAAATAAATCTTCCACCTCATCTTCGGTAAAAGTGTCATACTCGGCATCCCATTTTTCAGCTTTCGATAATCGTTCACCGTACATTGGGTCGCGCTTGGCTTCATAACCAAACTTGTCATTGAAGAATTTGTAAAGGAACATTTCCGTTACAATCTTATACTCGCTTCCTGTACCAGCCAATCCAAAAGCACTGGTTGTACTTTTCAAAGAATCAATCAGGGCAATGGTAGCCTCGGATATATTGATGTTGCTCATTTAATATGCGTAATTACGTTGTTGTAAATATTCTGTTGTTATCAAATTGTTGATATATTTGCGGTCTTTAAGTTCTGCTCGTATATTCATACTCAAAAGTTCTTTGCCGATAATCGCCAACACATCTTGTTGGAAAGCTGGAACATTGTCAAGTATGTTGATGTCAAGGAATAACCTCCTGTCAATCTCGTCTTTCATCTTTGCCAAATTTTCGGCAATCTCATATTCTTGTGATGAAATGATGGGGCGTTCACGTTTTTGATTTTGTTCCTCAATACGTTTATGTATACGGACAAAACGTTCATCCCCTTTATATTTACGTTTTAGAACATTGTTTCTACGATTTATTTCACGAATCTTCTTCATTACTTCGTCCATATATCGAATGCTTGCTTTCGCTTCTTCCGTAGTTTGCGGAACAAAACCCTTTTTGCGGAAATATTCTCTAAACTCATCAGCAAGAATGACATATCTATCTTCCTTCGTATCAAAGTTGGCCTCAAATTCCGCTTGAACTCGCTCACACCGTTCACGAATATCATTTACAATGATGCGCAATTCTTCTGGAATACCTTTCTTAAACTCGAACTCCAATTCTGACAATGCCACATTGATGATACCTGAAACATCTGCCTTGTGTTCAGTGTTTTCAAACAAGTTAATACGTTCAATGCGGTGGGTGACCTCTGTTATAAGCGTTGGTATTGTGCCTAAAGGTAGCGAAGCAAGTTTCTTCTTGGTTTCCTCGTCGCCAAAAGAACGTACTTGGTTAATGATAGCCTTGGCATCAGAAAGGACATTCCGTAATTCGTACAGACTGTCTTTGCTCTCAATCTCATCAATCTCCTTGCGAAATTCCTCCATGTTGTCGGTTGTGAAATTGAAAAGAACGCTCTTTACCTCTTTTATCTTGGCTTCAACATCTTCCTTACTAACCAAAATGTCGTTGGCTATATTCTCGGTATGTGGTTCTCCTGATTCGTCAGAAGTGCGGTTCAATTCACGTAAATAACGGTCGTTGGTAGCATCAAAGTTCTCCTTGATGTTCACGAAGTCCACCACATAGCCGTACTTGAAATCACGATAGGGTCGATTTACTCTTGTGAGTGCTTGCAATAAATCATGCCCATCAAGAGAACGCCCCAAATACAACTTCTTTAAACGTGGCGCATCAAAGCCAGTCAGAAGCATCTTGTTTACAATAAGGACATCTACCTCCTGCAACTTCTTGAAGCCCTCAATATACTCTTTTCGTTCTGTTTTATCACCTTCGTCATGCAATATAAGTGATGCAACCAGTGGCTTGTAGTTCCCATATTGAAGCATAGGCTCGGCAGCAATGCCTACTTGTATTTCTCTTTGCTGATTGATTTTATTTGCATAACTGAATCGTTCTTGCCAAAGTCGGTACAGTTCCCTTGCCTGCGGGTTTGTTCTGCACACAATCATTGCTCCAACCATTTCATCGTTTTGTTCTTTACGGAAACGTCGGAAGTCTGAAATTATATAGTCAAGCAATGCATTAAGGTAGCTGTCATGCTCCATAATTTTATTACGGTCAACATCTGATTTCTTGACTTCTACCTCACCTGCCAGCTTATCAAGGATATTTTCAATTTTCTCTTTATAGATAGTTTCCACTGGCTCTCGCATGAGCTTACAGGTATAGCCATCGGCGATGGATTTATCGTAATAATATGTGTGTATGTAATCACCGAAAACACGCCAAGATTCACGTTCCTCTTTTAGAAGTGGCGTTCCGGTCAGAGCTATCTTTACCGCATTTTTGTCTGCTTCTAATAGATTTGCCAAGAAACTGCCTGTGGGGTTATAGCCACGATGCGCTTCGTCTATGAAAAATATACGTTGAAGTCGTGTATTATAACTGTCATCAACATTTACTTTTGCCTTGTCTTCCTTAAACTTTTGGATGTTGACAACTGTTATTTCCAATTTGCCTTCGTTGTTGTTAATAATATCCCGATTTGAAATGTCTTGCATCAGTTCATCACGACTTTTGGCATTATGGACAATTAAGCCACGAGCGGCAAATTCATCGGAAGCCTGTTCCATTAAATCGATACGGTCTACAATAAAGTAGAATTTGGCCACAACATCACGCTTGGCAAAATAATCTGTCAGGAATTTCACATTGTAATAAGCAAGGGCTGTTTTTCCACTCCCCTGTGTATGCCAAATAATACCACTCTTGATGCCGCTTGCAAGCGTCTTACGAATGGCATATGAAGCAAACATCTGCTGATAGCGCATAATGTGCTTCTGCAACTCCGTGCCTTGTGTACCGTCATCTAATTCTATTTTACGTTCCACGTATGCAATTCCATAACGAAGTAAAAACAGGAATCGTTCTTTGCTCAACATGGAAGTTATGATGCGGTTCGTAGGTGTGGTGACAGACTTATTCGTTTGGTATTCTTGAAGATTTTTGATGACCACACAATTACGGTGCTTCAAAACCTTATATTCAGTGTCATCTGTAATGGTTTGATAAGGGTATTCCGTTACATACTGCTTGTTTTCTTCACGAAAAACATTGAAAAAAGCTTTTTCTTTTGCGGTGCAACAATAGAAAGCACCTTGTATTGGCACACGATTTTCTGTGTCATACTCCTGATTATTTGAGAAAATCATTAGTTGCGTAACATTAAAGAAACGGCGGAAGCAAGATTTGCTCATACGTTTGTTTATGCGTTCCCTTTCCGCCAAAATCCCTTCATGGTTGTTAGGCTTTTTGACCTCGATAAAAGCAAGCGGTAAACCGTTAACAAAGCACGTAATGTCCGGTCGGAACTCGTCTTCCGTATCTTCATTCTCACAGGTAAATTCTGTGGTAACGTGCCAATCATTATTGTCAGGATTTTCAAAATCAATAAGTTTTATACCACTGTTGGCAGACAACAACTGATAAAACTCACGTCCCAAATCGTCATTATTTGCAATGTTGACAATTTTAGAAAATAACAAAGATGCATCTGACCCAGACATTCCTGGATTAAGACGTTTCACTGCTTTTAGGAAAATGTCTATCAGAATGTTCGTCTTGGTATCGTATGCGCAAATGTTATCCAAGTAAGTATAGCCTAACTTGCACAAATGAAGTGCAGCCGGAACTTGTACTCTTGTATTTTCATTAAACTTCGTATTGCTCATAGTCAGTCCTCTTTTATTTGAAGTTTATAATCTCACTCACATTGACTTCCAACAATTCTGAAATACGTTTCAAAGTCGCCAAATCCGGCTGTGTGGTATTTGTACACCACTTAGAAACCGTTGTTTGATTTACTCCTAATTGTTCTGCCAGCCATTTGTTGGTTTTCTTCTTTTTAACCAATACGAGCTTTAATTGATTCAAATCTTCCATACCGTCAACATAATGCTTTTAATGCAAAAATAGTGATTTTGGGCGAAATATATGCTTTGTGAGTAAATATTTAATGTTATATAACTGATTCAGGATGACTTTGGCTTCGGAGTGATAGAAACAATATGTTCATCAATTTTAATCTTATGATTTCCCGTTGTTGTGCGCAAATTCTTCCTGATGGTATCAATCGTAGAATTAGCAAACCATTCGTGAAATGTCTGCATCACAAATTGAGCCGTAACATCTCGACCGATATTATATTGAAACGCAATATTCCAAGCGAAGTTCTTTAATGAAATCTGAGTAACAGCAGCGCGCCTTTTAATGTGGATTCTCGTTGTTGTGAGTGCTTGCCGATTGGTGACAAAGTATCGGACGCATTCGCATATTTGGAAAATCTCATCCTCATTAAAATCTAATCTTCGGAATGTGTTTCGAGTGTATTGCAATACGGCTTGCAGTTTTTCGTCTTCTTCCTTTTCTTTTTGTTGAAGATATTGTCGTTCCTCATGTTGGTACTCGTAATGGAATAGCTCCATCCGCTTCATTAGAACATCATTGTTGTCTGTTGCAGACGAGGTATTGGCAAAGGCATATTCTTCTTTGGTCTGTTTGTTGGACAGCATTGAGTTTTGGCGCAATAGTGCTACTATAGCAATTATATGCGCCGACAGAAAAATGCAAATGTGATAGATGAATTTGAGAGCAACATAACAAGCGACCATGACAAAGGGGATAAAACTTAATTGCACGCCAATAACATCACTCAAAGGGAATGATATTATTGACGCAAGAAGCACTGTCACCACTTCTATTGCCAAAGCCTGAAATGTATGTCGTCTTTGCTTCATAACTATTTTTATCTATGATTGTTTTGCAAAGGTATAACACATTTTCATAAAAAACGAAAGACAAAAATAAGCATGCGAAAGGCAATAATCTCATTTTGTGGCATTTTGGCTAACATCTGCATACCATCTGCAAAAACGGCTAACAAGTGCTAAATAAAATCGGGCAAAATTGAGATAGTTAAATAAATGTAAATCTTTCTTTCGGTGAGTTGAAGATTCTTTTTATGCTCTCAATGCTTATCCATTCAATGCACACTCATTAAAACAATCCATATTTGTACCATAAAAATATAAATAGCTAATAATCAGTATGTATTATATTTGAGGAAGTGAAGTAAGGCTGATAAACAGCAATAAACAATAATAAGCGAATCGGTGTAACTCATTGAGTTGCACCGATTTTTATTTTGTTAAACTTTGTGTATTTGGCTCTGATTTCGGATTTTTATCGTAAATTTGCGCCAAATCGTTCACGCGACTTAAAGGTTGACGAAGTTAAACTTAAAGACATATACCTTATTATATGTAAGAAATGGCAAAGGCAAATTATCATATCCGAAGGAAGTGCCCTATATGCGGAACCATCTTTGAGATTCGCACCATTGATGCTGTGTATTGTTCTCACAACTGTTCCGCTGTAGCCTCTAAGAGGAAAAAGGCTCAGGAAGAGAAGGAAAAGAAGTATGAGCAGATGGCGAAGGAAATTCCAGACATCAAGGAGTATCTAACAGCAGCAGAGGCAATAGCAATGTACTGCGTTGAACGTAGTACATTGTATCGTGACATTCGATTAAAGAAACTTCCGGCCGTTAATCTCGGCCAACGTCAGCTAAGGCTGAAACGTTCTGATTTGGATGAGCGTTACGAACTGAGGAAGAAAGTGCGGAAGGCTGCCAAGAAGCCTATACCAAAAACATACAACATGGAACCAGAGAATTGCTATACCATAGGAGAAATCTCGAAGAAGTTCAGGATTCATGATTCATCCGTATGGGCTCATATCCGCAAGTTCTCCATCCCTACCCGACAGATAGGTAACTATGTTTACGCTCCAAAATCAGAAATCGACAAACTCTACAAATCCATCAAACTATGAAGACTCCTATGAAGCGCACGGTATTCAAAGTAATACTCCGCAAATCTGAATACAAGGAGCAGTGGTCATTGCTCATTGAAAGTTTTCCTGTCTTTGAGCCTGGTAAGAAAAAACCTCTCCGTAAGCATGAACCACTTGGCCGTTTTATTACTACTCCTATCTTTGATAAGAATAGTTCAGGAAGAACTTTGCCTGATGGTAAAGCATATTACCGGCCCAAACGCGATGCAAACGGAATCATCATGTGCCGTACCCAAAAGGATCAGGAAGCCTGCATATTTGCAGACAAGGTTCGTGACCTTCGTCAGCATGAATATGATAATCAGTCATTATATACAGACACCGAGGCTGAACAGGCAGCACAGAACGAAAGAGCGAAGTGTGATTTCATTAAGTATTTTGAAGACCTGATGGAGAAACGCCACAAAAACAGCTCAAAGTCAATTCAAGTGAACTGGGAAAGAGAATTAGCATTGATGAAGCTATATACAGATGGCAAGCCACTTCTATTTGGCAGTATCAATTTACCCCTTATTGAAGATTACAAGGATTTTCTTATCAACGCACCCATGGGTGGTGGAAAATCCGGCACAATATCAGCTAACACAGCTTCAACTTATTTCTCAATATTCAAGGCAGGACTCCATCAAGCTTTTATAGATGGCTACCTGACAATTGACCTTGCGGCTAAAGTGAAGAACATAGACTTCGAAGAGAGCCAACGGGAATATCTGACTTTGTACGAACTGAATCAGCTCGCCTCTACTCCATGCGATAGTGATATTCTTAAAAGAGCAGCCTTGTTCTCTGCCCTAACCGGACTGCGGCATTGCGATATCAAGCAATTGAAATGGCGTGATGTGGTGAAGGATGAAGAGCACTATCGACTTCTGTTCACACAGCAAAAAACCAAAGGGGTTGAATATATGCCCATCTCAAACCAGGCCTATCAACTTTGTGGTGAACGTGGAGATGCCGACCGCCTTGTTTTTGAAGGTTTACAGAATCCTTCTTGGATAAATAGACCTATCAAGAAATGGGTTGAAGCATCAGGCATTACGAAACACATCACTTTCCACTGCTTTAGGCATTACAGTTATTCTTAATAATTGAAAATGAACAAATTGCAAGGTTCTAATTTTAAATAGGTAACGATTTAGAAACGAGCCAAGTTCTGTATTCTATCTTGTTTTGCATTATCTCAAAAAACGCATATTCTATGCGACAAAGATAAGATATTAAATCAATATACAAAGCATACCTATAAAATAAATACAATAAACATATTGAGCTTCATTAAAGTTTTATACCTTTGTGAAAGCCAGTAAAACAATGACAATATGATAATGAAGAAGATAGTTCTGAACATCAGACTTATCTATACTGAGTATTATATTTCAATTGTAACTGTTGAATAGTAATATTATACTATTTGAAAAAGAATTTAGAATTTTTCTCAACTATAAAAAGATAATCTTCATGAATCAACAGAAACTCTTATTTAGAATATCACAATTACTTTCTCGGTTTACAGAACAAGTCAAGATATTAAATTCAAATGGAGAATTCAGTATAAATATTCATGCTGAAAATATCCTAATTAATATCCTAAATATCATATATGACTGCAATTTAAAAAATATCAATTATGAAGAAGGAAAGACTTATCCAAGTATTGATCTTAGAGATTATGATAAAAGGCTAGCTATACAGGTAACGTCTACCTCTAATTTAGATAAAATCAAGAATACATTATCAGGTTTTATCTCAAATAATTTATATAAAAAGTTTGATACTCTATACGTATATATAATAACAGAGAAACAGAAAAAAAATAAACAGAACTCTATAGATGAAATAATCGAAAATAAGATTAGATTTACTACAGAATGTATTATCGATAAAACAGATTTATACAAAATATTAAATGCTCAAAATGATATTCAAAAGATAACAAATGTATGTAAATTGCTAGAAACACAATTTGCAGATAATAAAAAAGAGTTTGATAAATGGGATTTATATTGTAAAGGTTTATATGAATATGATCAATACATCACAAATCTTTACTCTTATATTCATATTAAGGGTTTTTCTCCTCGAGTAAATAATACTTTAGTTCGGTTAAATATAGATAAGATATATGTTCCTTTAAAATTTAAATTTGATTTTTCAAATAATGCAGAAGAGATATTGCCTAAAGAGAAGCGAATTTCATATGATATTATTACAGCACTAACTAATTTTGAAAAGATTGTTATCTTAGGTGATCCTGGATCAGGAAAATCCACTACTTTGAAATATTTGGCATATACTATATGTGCACATAGAACAGATAGCTATCAATTACAAGCATATATTCCAATATATATAAAGGCAACAGAATATGCGAAATATCTTTCAGACAAAGGACGAAGTTTGTCTGAATTTATTATTGATATTAATACTAAATATGGATTATTATTTTCAGAAAGTTTAGAAAACAATAAATTGATTGTGCTAATAGACGGATTAGATGAAATTAATATAACAAATCAAAGACATAATATTGTAGAAAGAATTAATTCTTTTATTGCCCAATATCCAGAAATAAAAATTATCGTATCCTCTAGAATCGTTGGTTATAAAGAAACTCGATTAAGTAGTTACTTTTTTCATTTTGAGGTTGATAAGTTTTCTGATAAACAGATATACTTGTTTTTAAATAACTGGTATTCATCAATCTCTTCATATTCAAACAATAGTCTTGAAATTGTCTCTGGGGAAGCGAAAAAATTATATCTTTCTATAAAACAAAACGAATCAGTCTACAGGCTTGCATGCAATCCTTTGTTGATAACAATTATCGCATTAATATATTATCAAGGAAATAAATTACCAGAAAAACGGGTATCTCTTTATGAAATAGCAACATCGACACTTTTGGATAATTGGGTAAAGCTTAGGGCAAACGAGAAAAACAATATAGATAAAGAAATACTTATTGAACTATTAGCTATAGTAGCCTTTCATATTCATGAACACTATTCATCCGGTTTAATTCCAGAAAAAGAATTAAGAGATATATTAACTTGTGAATATTCAAAGATATATCCGTATATACCCCAAAAAGAATTAAAGCATGATATAAATGATATAATCTCTTTTTTAAGGGAAGATGCAGGTTTTTTATTTGAGAAAGGACTAGCCGAAAATGGAGAAGCCTTATTTGGTTTTGTACACCTTACTTTTCAAGAATATTTTGCAGCTATAGAGTTTAATACAAGATGGAAAGAAGGAAGTATAAACAATAATTTAAGCGACTATATTTACAATTCTAATTGGACTGAAATCATTAAATTAACAGCGTCACTATTTAAAATAAATGAACCAAGCAGGTTGGGACGAAATCATGCAACAAAGTTTATAACTGACATTTTAAATACAAGTGATGTAATTCCTGAAATCAATCGCCGTTTAAATATTGTATGTCAAATATTAAATGAAGACGTCGAGGTGGACTTTGAGATTCTTAAAAAGATCATTGATGAAATTTTAGATTGTTTATCATTTGATGATAAAAACGAAAATGACCATCCAGCATTTATATATAATTACTGCGTAAATTTACTTCTTCAAGCCACTATTTATCAGGAATATTTACTTGAAAGAATATATGAAATATTGCAATCTCAGCCACATTCTACACTTTCCAAGAGGCTTGTTTATATCCTTATGAGTGCTTCTGATATTTCTGCTGTGCATACAAAATTGTTATTTATATTAGCATCAAATCAAGAAGAGCTAAAAGCTTACATGTTTAACTATAGTACGGTTTTCCCTGTTGCCAATATTGTTAAAACAGAATTGTTCCGTTCTGAAATAATTAACTACATAAACTCTCCAAAATATTCACAAACACATATAAATAATTTACCAATACAATACGTTTGCTGTTTTAAGGAAAATTTAGATGATTGGCTATTATCTATAAGCTTAATTAATGATCCTGAAATAAAAAAAGGCCTTATAGATTTCTATGTATTTTCATGGGGTATGGGAGATGTAGATAATATTAAAACATATTATAAAGCAATTAAAGCAAATTATCCTAGCTTTGATTTGACTCAAATTGAAAACCATATAGCTAAACTTGAAAATTATAAGTCTTTAAAGATAGAAGATTATCCAATACTAACTTTTAATGATATAAATATTTATAAAAGGCAAGAAAATGATTTGTCATATGCTATAATACACAATGATGAAGTTGTCATTATTGATTATCCGTTTAATTACGAAAACTTAGAACCATTCTTTGGGACGTCTACAGCTTCCGTTATTGAATTTTGCGATATGATTATATCAGCAAATAAAACAAAATCGAAAGAAATTATAATCCATAATGATAATGAATTATCTCTATTAATGAGATATTATGATACAATTCATTGGTCTACATGTATTAATCAAAATAAAGCTGTAATATATGCATTATCACATCTTTTTAAAGATGGTTCAATAAACGAAAACATTCTGCATTGGATAAAAACAAATTTTAATAAAAATGGATATTCCGTTAAAACAGAAATATCTTTTAATTTAACTTCTTATGAAGGATCCATAAAATCTTCTTCATTAAATATTTTCGATAAGCTATTTTTATTAAAACTTATTAATCCAAAATTCAAGGATAAAGAAATGTTATCTTTAGCGATTAAAGAGTACAATAAGATAGAATCTTCAAAAACGAAAAATGAATGTAGGACAATTTTATATAGAATAATTTGAGATATCATTTACAATTACATTATCTTTAAGAATCCACTCAAAAAAGCACTGGGAAACATGAATTTCTTTTCTCCTAATGCAAATCTGACATAGATAAACTTCTCATTCTTATTGATTTTTACAACCGTTCCTTTGCCAAACTTCTTATGAACTACAGTACTGTCAACCGCTAATTTCTCAAGTTGTTTCTTGAGATCACTATCTTCTTTCGTTGATTGCACAGATGGTGACTTCGTAGTAGTGGGCTCATTTACAGGGTGAGATTGTACAATTGGTATAGAATTAGGTTGTAAGGTCTTTGTTGTTCCTTGTTCAGTTTGTTTTTTATTGATTGTTTCAGTACCTCTTGAATAGGAATCAGAATCTACCTTTATCATTGAGGATTGCTGATTGTAGAAGAGTTTTTCATACTGCTCCTTGCGAATGGTAGTATCCCAGCCACCTACTTCGTCTGCTATATGCCTATTGATACCAGTATATGTCAGACTCGCATCTTCATAGCGTTTGAATTTGAAGATAGCGTCGTTCATCAGCGGTGCATTAAATACACCGAGTGAACAGAGCATATTAAAGTCCTCAACACTTAAACCTGTAACTTTCTTGAACAGTCCTGGCTCCAACTGTGTAATGACATCCTTCAGGCATCTTTCACGGTAGTCAGTCAAATACATAAATATGGGAATACGAGTAGCAAACTTTATCAGTTTCTCTTGAATCTGTTTGCGTTTACTCTTCATTTCCTTTTCCTCATCAGAAATTTCCTTTTTCTCCTTTGGGGTTGGATTGGGATTTTCTTTCTTTGCCTTTTTAACGGTTTCGGATTTATTGATGATGGTAGTAAGGTCATTGTTCAGGTTACGGAATCCTTCTATATTCATCAAGGCTTTCATGGCTTCAGGACTTGCAAGCAAACGTTTCAGTGTATCATTGTCTACATTTACAAGCAGGGCTGATTCCCACCGTTTTGCCAACAGCGTAGCCGAAGTTCCTGCCAAAGCGATATCCAAGATGTCTTGTGCATCAACTTCCTTCATGCTGCTTCCATCATAAGCCAATACAGGAAGGAATTTTATGAATTCACCGACTTTCGCCTCTGGATTAGACTCGTTGATATCCAGCCTGCAACTGTAATCAGATATTTGTCGCAAGGCTCTGTCAAGGGCAAAGTCAAAGACATAACATTCATTTTTCATTATGATACGCTTTCCATCCTCATCCTTTACTTCCCATGGACTTTGAACTCTAAATGCTGCCTGAAAATATGTTTCCGGACTTTTCAGATTTCGCAGCATGAATATTCCAGTCCAAGGCTTCACGGTAACACCTGTTGTCAGTTTGCCACAAGTCAGTGTTATTGTTTTTGTCCTAAGAGGATCTCCCATATTCGCCAGAACCGGATACAAAGCATCCAGACCGATTCCGGCTGCAGTTCCAGCACATACTGTTACTTTGTAATCATGGTAAAATTTGTTTTGCCGTTGAGCAAGCAGATTTGCCATAGCAAAACAAGATGCGACATTAGGTAGAAACCAAATTGTGTGTGAAAGTACATTGAGTAATCGAGTATCACTGAATGGCATTGGAGGGCGTTTATCCTGTCCTAACTTCATATCATCTATACTAGCCGGGAGGTATGAACCACGAATAAGATTCAGCCATTTCTGTACCTCGTTCTCATATTTGAATCTGGCATTTACACCTTTGCCTTCTGCTGCGAAAAACACATTCAGGTCAAACTCATCAAACTCACCTTGCTTTGCTACTTCCTGTATTTCATCAGGCATACGGTAAGTAAGCATTACCATTCGTGGCAGGGCTATATACGGATTACCGTTACCTTTCCATTCCGTTTTAGCTCGCTGCTCATCAGAATAAGTCCAGTTAAAGATCTGCTCCTCTATAAATTCTCCGGTATTGATGGCTCTGAATGGTGTTCCTGAGAGAAACAGATAATATCGTGTTGAAATAGGAAGCCATGTTTCATTGATGGCATTGCTTGCTTCATCTTTCTGATATTTTTCCGCATCAAAATCTACCTCATTTTCTTCATCCTCCTTTTCAAACAATTCCTTCGCCCTCTCTTTCCAGGCTCCGAAGTGATATTCGTCAAATATTACCAAATCCCAATTTGTCGAATGGATAAACTCATTTTTGGTTTTTATTCCTCCACTTTCGTTTGTGCCAAGCAAATCCTGAAACGAACCAAAAACGACAATGGGCCTTGATTTATCCACACGATTAAACTCCTGGTCAATATTCAGATTATTGTTGCGTGCATCTTTATTGGATATGTACTGCCACCCTTCAAAATCAATATGAGATATAAGGTCTTCTCTCCAGGCCGATTCTACAGCAGGTTTGAATGTGAGGATTAAAATCCGTGACAAACCCATTTTCTTTGCCAGCTGATAACTGGCAAATGTTTTCCCGAAACGCATTTTTGCATTCCACAAGAACTTTGGTGTGCGACCAGGTTCTTCTTTGAGTGCCTGATCATAATATTTTTTAGTCTGTTCTACGGCACGAAACTGTTCAGGACGCATCGTGAAATTCTGTGTTCTGTTCTCAACATTGTCTGACCCTGTACGAAGGGATAATATAGCAGCTTCAACATCAGATACTGAACACTTGAACCACTCATCGGTTTTGTCAAGAGGATTCAGTCGATGACATCCTTTGCTTTCAAGAATCTTGTGTATGTCCTTATCTGTAAAACAAGATCTGTCATTAGCCATTGCTGACTTCACTAATACAATCTCATACTTGATTTTGCTTGTGTGAAGTTGTTCCTCTATACGCTCTTTGGCAGTACGTTCTGTATATCCGATTTTCAAATATCCTTTATGTGAATCTACTCCAGGCAATCTGTAGGCATATATTGTAGGAGTAACAGCAGGTCGTTGGGGAAAGAAGTTATGTTCCATAATTTACTCCATTGATGTAATCATTGATTCAATAAAATCAATTTCATTTTGGGTTAGATTGTATTTCTCGTAAAGTTCCTTATCAGTCCAAGATTTTGAGAAATCTTGAATAGGGACAAAAGAGTACGTACTTTGAGTCATATTATTATTTTTTCTAGCACCTACAAGGCATCTGAAAAATTTTGTCTCTATATATGACTTCACATTCTTACACTCTTGTTCACTGCCAAATGGACCAATTCTTAAAAATGTTTCTGTGCAAGCAGTATTTTTACCTGCGATTTCAGACTTCCCTAATATTCTGGCTGGAACGGGATAACCTATTTGTCCTGCTGCTCCATCTGCTTTAGAGATAAATATTTTATACTTATCCAGTTCATCTTTGTTTCTTCCAATAAATGATTTATCAATATTCTTATATTGTCTTTTTCCACCTTCTACTCCAAAAACTTTGCATGTGTTGATAGCTTTTTTACTTTCGACAAATGGAGATCGGAAATAATACGGATTTCTTGGACTAACAAGTTGAGAAAAACTTTCTTCATTGAAAGATGCAACTTTTCGAATAATTGAGATTACTTCATTGTACCTGATAAATACATCTGCACCTTTTTCCAGAAGAGGGCGTTCTGATATGGCTGTAATTTGGTTTTGTGAATGGGAATAAACCTTACATAATCCTTTTTGATCTCGGTCCCATAAAAAGTAACACACGCCTCCTTCAATGGCAACGCCAGGAAAACAATCATTTGCATTTCCAAAATCATGTATTTCTCTGATATGCTCATCATGAAGCATTTCATCTCTAAATTCATCCAAACCTTTTCCCCCTGTAAACCATCTGGAAGGTATAATCATTGTTAGATAATGAGGCTTTAGTTTTTTTGCATTAATTATAAACTTATGATATATTGGCATAGCACTTGAACCTGTCCCGCCTCCATCACTCATTTGATAAGGGGGATTGCCTATAATCACGTCAAATTTCATATTGAATACTTTATTTACATCTAAGTTGTGGATAAATTGGTAAGCATGATTTTCAAGTTCAGCCCCACGATCATATTCATTTTGCGAAGCCCCGCAATAGGTGCATTTGCCATCTTTCCAAGTATGTTTAATACGTTGGAAGATTATATTTCCTTGAGATTTTTCTTCAGGGAACTGATATACCGAAAACTCTCCACTCGGATATTTACTACAATAAACACTTCGACGGGAAAGTAAACTTGTGAGTTCTGTAATGGCAATGCCAAAGAGTTGCTTTGAAAATATATGTTCTATACGCTTTTCAAGGTCAGGAATTTGCTGTTCAAGCCCTTTTATCAGTCTCTTTGCGATTTCCCGTAAAAACACACCACTTTTGCAGCAAGGATCCAAGAATGTCGTATCGGGATTTTCAAACAACTCTTGTGGCAGCATATCAATAATCTTGTTAGCCAATTCCGGAGGAGTGAATACCTCATCACTGCTAAGATTTGCTATACACGATAGTACGTCCGGATTATAGGCATTTTGAAACAAGCTATTCTCCATAATCCTGAACCTTTTTATAGTGAGTAATATATCTCCTTAAGAATATTCCGCCTTCCTGCTGTACACCAGATAAAGAAAAAAGATTACTTTCTTTACCAAGAAGACTTGACATTGTATAATCGGAACGCTGCATTTGGGTATTGCCTATAAGGGTCCATTCAGAGAACACTATAGGAACAGAGGTGTCATTACCTTCATTATCAACACACATTAAAGTCAGAGCATTGCCGTTTATGATATTACGACTGATAATAAATTTTGCAGCCTGACGAGTGTCATCCGAAGATTCTGTTTTGCAAAGGGCAGTATATTCTTCATCCCAGATGGAAAAAAGACGTTTACGACATGCCAAAACATTGTCGTCCATTATGTCTATTCCATATAGACTTCCTATTGCCACTATTGCTTGTCTCTCATAATCATGAGGACTCTTCTTATATTTTCTTCTTAATTCTGTGAGTTTACGTCTGAGTATGGCAGAAAGGAAATTCCCGTCACCACAAGCTGGTTCCAGAAATCGGGAATCCGGTCTCAAACACTCATTTTTTACAAGGTCCAACATTGCGTTTACTTCACGCTCTGCTGTGAATACTTCACCTCGTTGTGCAACTCTTTCTTTAGACTTTATCTGACTCATATTCCATCTTGCTGAGTCTCTCTATGTAAGAGGTAGTATGACAGATGGAATATCCTGGTTATCAACTGTTGTTTAAGTCTCAAAAATCGAATCTGATAAACAATTCTATGTTTTTGAACACTGTAATGTGCTTTTATTGGCTCTTAAATAATGATAATTGCTATATTTTGTGTAATTTCGCAACAAATTATATCTCTCTTACATAGAATGGAGTAGTTTTACTAAACACTTCATATGCCCCTACAAATCCCTTAATATCTGAGCGTTGGCTTTATCTACTATGGAGTTGTCCAATGTGGCCAGATAAATTTGTGTGGTCGCCTCGGAATCATGTCCCCTTCCTTCACTGATAACCGAAATCGGAATGTTCTTGCCTTTGGCTGCGCTTGCCCATGAATGACGGGCACAGTACATACTCAGAGGAAAGGATATATCGGCCAGTCTGGCTATTTCTTTCTGGTTCCTGTTTATTCCGGACATGACATTCCTGTAATGCTTGTGCGTATCCTTAAAAGGATATTTCAATACCGGCAAAAGATAAGGACTGAGGCTGTCTTCCGGGTATTTGCCGACAATCTCCTGCATACATTTTTCCCACTTGATGACCAGCTGCTGCCCGGTCTTTCGTCTGCGATACGATAAGAAGCCGTTCTGAAGATCTTTCTTTTTCAGGTGAGCCATATCTATGAACGACATGCCACGGGTATAGAAACTGAACAGGAACATGTCCCTTGCAAATTCCAGATTAGGCTGTAAGGACAGATCCAGATTCTTCATACGCTTGATGGCGGATAAGGGAACGGCACGCTTGACGGTCTTGTCCACTCCCGTATAGACATGCCTGAAAGGATTGCGCTGTTCCATCAGTTCCTTTTCCAGGGCACGGTTATATACCGCCCGAAGGATGCGTATGTAGAATGAACTGGTATTCCGTACGGCTCCTTTTCCATGAAGGTAAGCTTCATAAAGCTGCATCAAGTCCGAATCAATTTCGGACAGCAGAATGTCCCGATCCTGTCTGAACTGCATGAAACTTTTCAGGGTGCAGGAATAATTTTCAGCCGTGCGTATCTTGCCCATCTGTTTGAGACGGGCTATGATGCCTTGCATGAAGTTGAAAAGCGACTGTCCCTCTGTATTGTTCTGAAAAGAAGCGACAATATCATCTGCTGTATATGTCCCTTTCCGATTTTCCAATTGGTGGACAATCATGTCCAGCCGTTTCAGGTCCCACTCCAAGCGTTCCTGCAAGGAAAGAAGCAGGTTGCTTCGTTCTGAATTACTGACAATGATACAGCTTCCAACTTCGTTCCATTCGTTAGTAAATATCCGGTAATCCGTCTTTAACTGACGGATTACACGGTTCTGGATAATCTGATAATAGATGGTGCCTTCCTTTCCCTCTATGGTGGAAGGTCTGAATTTCACTTTGACACTGGCCATGGGCTTACTTTTTAGGTTCGTCCGTAATAGACTTGACCTTGATGGACTTCGCCTTGCTGTCCAGTTCTTTTGCGGCCTGTTCTTTCAGCCGTGCCTGCTCGGTCAGGGTAGCCTGTCTCCGTACCGCTTCCTCGTAGGCTTCCACATCCTCACGCATCTGTTCTATCCGTTCGTTATCCCGGTTCGGCCCAAAGAGGTTCTCAAGTTCCACGAGTTGCTCGGGGGTAGCCTCTCCTTTCATCTTGACATAACGGTACTTCAGATCATTATCGGCCTGCTCGTTATCTGTTCTCGCCGAAAAATAAAGAGCCACGGACAGGGCCACGATTGCCGCGAACATCACGGAAAAACACCCAAGGATGTACGGGGATTTTATGCTCAGACTGAAATGATGGTTGATGTTGCTTGTCTTGACGGCATTCTTCCTGATTGTGTTATTGGTCTCACAAAACAGGTTTTCCACTTTCTCCTGGTTCTGCCGCTGTTCATTACGCATTTCCGACAAGACCTGCCCAAGTCTTTCCTGTGACGAGTTTTTCCTGTCCATGGAAACCATATCGTTCTTGATGGCGGCAAGACCTTCGTACACGCGAGCCAACAATTTGCGAAATGTCTCATGACCTTTCCGGACTTCATTCAGCACGGACTCATCCTTTTCCTTTTCATTGTTAACTGTCGGGCTGTTGCTTTCCGGCAATGGGACGGACAACCCGTTGATTTTGTTCTCGATTCTTTCCAGGCATCCGAAGATGCTCTCGATATATTCTTCCATTTTCATATTCCTGTAATTTTAATGTTCATGAATAATTTGAATGGGAAAGGACGGACTACAATCCGAAACCTTTCCTTTTTTGTCTCTTCTTCCTGCGTCTGCGCAAGAGCTCTTCCTGAGGTAACGGCTCTTCGGGAGTGGTACCGTTTGTCGGACTGAACAGTCCAAGTCCTGTACTTTCGAGAAGATAGCCTCCGTCCGGTATTCTTTGCTGCACCTTACGTTCGGATTCCTGTTGAGATTCAGAAGTCTTCCAACCCAGCCGGGCATTCAGTCTGGCAAAGCTGAACTCCCGGCTGATCTGTGAAGCCTTGAAGGTCTTCCCGTCTTTGGTGAACCGGATTCCTTGTATGTCCTCCGGCCTTTTTATCTCCCTGGTACGCTTTACAAATTCCAGCCTGATGCCCCGACGAAGCAGGTAATCGTTGAACTCTTTCCATGTTCCGGAGCGCTTCAAAGCTGCCTTGACGGCATTGAAGATTTCGTATTTTACACGTTCCGAAGCATGGAGTTTCTCCACGTTAGTCTTGCCCTTTCCCTCGGCGTATGTCAACCCGTACCTGTCCTTAAGCAGTTTTGTGGCAATCTCGTTACGCTTGTAATCGCCTTGGGAAGAGATTACCTTGCCATCATACCCGATGCGGTTATAGACCAAGTGGCAGTGCGGATTGTCCGTGTTATGGTGTCTTACCAGAATAAACTGAGTGTTTTTTATCCCCATCAGGTCCATGTATTCCCGGGCTATTTTAGCCATAAACTCGTCCGTCAGCAGTGCCTTGTCCTCCGGCTTGAAGCTCAATGCGATATGCCCGACTGGCTGTTTTATCTTCGGATTAAGCTCACGCTGGTAGTTGAAACTGGCCGTTATTTCCCGGATATTTTCCAGCAGTACGCCGTCGGAGTCGATGATTTCCGCGTTGTCCTTGCCCATCACGTAACGGATACAGCCGCCGAAGGATTTCCCTTTCTTGATCTTGCCAATCATGACGGCCTCCTTTCTCCGTACCTGTACCGGACAATAATCTCCTTGAGCTTCTGCAGGAGTTCCGTCACCGTCCTTTGGGTACGGTGAAATCCGGCCTGATGGGACAGACGAGTCAGCTGGTTCAGGTTGTTCGCCATACCCGTAAGGCTGCGTATGACGGCAGTCTCTTCGGTCGAGTGCCTGGCCGTTATCGTTGTCTCAAAGGCTGATGTGCGGAGAAATTCCGCCAGCGTGAGGTTAGCCTGTCTGCTGCGTCGGCACAACCGTTCATAGTCTATCTTGGAGAATTTCACTGTAACGGCTTTGCTGAGTTTGCACACTCCGCTTACTCTGGGGCGTCCCCTCGGTCTATTTTTCTTTCTGTCATTCATATTTTCTTCGTTTGATTTCTGATTATTCTTTTTCTCACAATCTGCGACCACCGGGAGCGGATTGCCTCCACTCTTCGAGAGTGGAGCGAGGTTTTCAGGATGCCCGAAAGATAACCTCGCTAACTCCCAAAACTGAAGTTTTGTCCATTACCCCCTCAGGTCGGCTACTGACTGTCTGAATACTGTAATGACTGTAGTCAGTAAGCAAGTCTGTCATTCCGGGAAATGTCACAGCTTTCTCCACTGCTCGAAGTCTTCCGAATAGATTTCAAGATGCTGCCGGGCGATGTTCTCAAGCAGTCCGGAAACACTCATTTTGCGTCCTCCCAACCTGCGGACAAACTCGTCCAGCCTGTCACGTACCTCACCACTTACGAACACGGGCTTGCGGTCTTCGATTCTCGGCACCTGAAGAAAAGCTTTCCGGTATTCGTCCAGAGAAAGTTTCCTCTGCCTGCTGCTTATACGACGTTGAGACGAGAGAACTGCTTCCTCTTTTCCGGTTGATGGTTGTTGGAACTCGGATGTGGTGTCGGTCTGTTCTACCGTGCCTTCTGACTTCTCTTTTCCGGTATCATTCAAGGATGATTCCATGGCAGTTTCAATGCTGCCATCTGACGGGAGTATGAATGACATGTCCGTACCTGTCATGGCCTCCCATTCTTCTTTGGTCAATTTCTTTTTTGTTACCATACATTTTTAATTTTAATCGGTTTACTCACTGGTCTCGGTGCGCACCTTGACTCGTTGTCGTGAGCAAAGGAAATGTGTATAGTAAACAGAATCAAGCAAATGGAGATACCGTGGCAATTATGTTACCCTATGCACAATATAGATTGGGCGGTCGGTGCTGCCTGCCGTGATTTGCCGGAGTGATTCTTCCATACCGGATTATTCAAGCGGATTCCGTTTATAAAGAAGGCTCATTGTATGCAGTTGATATGTAACATGATGTCATTCCGGGCAACGCATCGTCACCGGTCTGAAAATCCATTGCAGTGTGATTCCTACTGCTTTTATTTGCAGTGGGAACAGGGAAAACGGTCACGTTTCCAGCCGAGAATAGGACAATGATACATGATGGAATATCGGCTGTAAAAGACCTATTCTGTTCCGGATTTTTGAATATATGTTTAACTGAAAATAATGTAGACAATGGAAATCATCAGCTTTGAAAAAAGGACTTTCGAGGAGATTGCCGCCAAGTTGGATCGTTTCGTTCAGCGGGTGGAAAGCCTGTGCCGTGAACACGGCGACAAGGAAACAAGTGAATGGATGGACAACCACGAGGTCTGCCGCAGGTTGCGTATCAGTCCGAGAACCCTGCAGACCTTGAGGGATAACGGGACGCTTGCCTTTACCAAAATAGGGAACCGGACTTACTACCGTCCTGACGATGTGGAGCGGGTAGTCGGTAACGTGGAGGACAAACGCAAGGAAGCCCGTTGGAAAGGCAAGACCATTTGAACGAGTTTCAAGAATAATGTATAACCAATATCAAACGCGTATGAGTAATGAAATCAGAGAAAAGAACCACGAGTGGGTAAAGACGTTCCACTCGAATTTCGACAGGTTGCTGGCCCTGCTCGAAAGGGTGTTGGAGAAACGGCAACCGTCTGCCTATGGAGATGAACTGCTGACGGACAAGGAAGTGGCATATCTGCTGAAAGTGAGCCGGAGAACCTTGCAGGACTACCGCAACAACGGCATTTTGCCTTATACACAGGTAGGCGGCAAGATTCTCTACCGGGCTTCCGACATAGAAAAGACACTGATGAAAGGGTACAAGGAGGCGTACAGATACAAAAGAAGCTGACACTCCAAACACTCCACAAAGGACACGTAGGGATTTTGATTTTTCTGGAGGGAGCGCAGTTGACCGCCTGCCCGTTTAATTTGTGTTTCTAAAAAAAAAGCCTTTCCAAAATGATAAAAAAACAGCATATAAGTATTAGGCCCTATTTGAACCAATCTATATGCTGTTTTATCTTTTTCTTCTGACTTTTCCGTCAGTCGCTTGTTTCCGCTGCCGTTGGCGTCCATTGTACAGACGTGAAAGGGAAAAGGTTTTCGGGCTGAATACGCTCTGAAAGAGGAAGATTCTGCCCGAAACGGCAAAGCCGCTCGACCTTTTCGCTTTCAATAGAGTCTGTACTAACTTCTATGGACGGCGAGGAAATAGGCGACTGATGAAATATTTTATGAGATAATA
>NZ_JAMBLP010000035.1:0-25971 GCF_023336985.1 Marseilla massiliensis
GGCCCGAAAGAGCACACAAGATGGTGGCAAAGATATAGAGGACACCTGCAAGGTTTATTGTATCGGTTAATTTTGAACAGCTATTTATTAATGTCTGTGCTTGCGGCCTTTGGGGCCGGGGCACAGGGTGAAACGTTCAGGAACCCGGTGGTGTGGGCCGATGTGCCCGACCCCGATGTGATACGTGTTGGCGATGATTTCTATCTCGTCAGCACCACCATGCACCTGATGCCGGGCGGGCCGGTGATGCGGTCGAAAGACCTTGTCGGTTGGGAAACGGTGTCTTATCTTTTCGACACGCTCAACGACACACCGAAATATGATATGGTTGGGGGCACTGTCTACGGGC
Source organism: Marseilla massiliensis (assembly GCF_023336985.1). Taxonomy (NCBI): domain Bacteria; kingdom Pseudomonadati; phylum Bacteroidota; class Bacteroidia; order Bacteroidales; family Prevotellaceae; genus Marseilla; species Marseilla massiliensis. The sequence goes on from NZ_JAMBLP010000035.1 coordinate 350, forward strand.
GCGGGCAGTGGGCTACGTCGCTCCGCTACCACAACGGCACTTTCTATGCGTTGTTCTCGCCCAACGATGAGCCTTACCGCTCGTATGTCTACAAGACCGACGACCCGGCAAAGGGCTGGACGCTAAACTCGCGTCTGCCCCACTTCCACGACTCGTCGCTCTTCTTCGACGACGACGGCAGGGTTTACGTGTTCAGCGGACAGGGGCGGCTCAATGAGCTCACGCCCGACTTGAAGGGCCTTAGGCAGGGCGGTACAGACACCACCGTGATTCAGCGCGACGCCGAAGAGAACGGACTGTTGGAGGGCAGCCGCGTGATAAAGCACGCCGGAAAGTATTATCTGCTGATGATTTCGTGGCCCAAGGACAAGCCCCGCCGGCAGCTGTGCTACCGTGCCGACAAGATAACGGGGCCGTATGAGAAGAAGGTGATACTGGAAGACAACTTTGCAGGCTTCCCTTATGTGGGCCAGGGCACCATCGTCGACGATGCCCGTGGCAACTGGTACGGGTTCATCTTCCAAGACCGCGGGGCCGTAGGGCGTGTGCCCACGCTGATGCCCTGCCGCTGGGTTGACGGCTGGCCCATGCTGGGCGATGCCGACGGCCGTGTGCCGCTATGCATGGCCAAGCCTGTGCAGGGGTATCCTGATGTTCCGCTGGTGGTGAGCGACGGCTTCGACAGCGGCAGGTTGAAGATAAACTGGCAGTGGAATCACAACCCGGTTGCCGGGGCATGGTCGTTGACGGAAAGGCCGGGATGGCTCAGGCTGAAGACGAGCCGTGTGGCCGGCAGCATCTATACTGCGCCAAACACGGTATCGCAGCGCATGGAAGGGCCAATGTGCAGCGCATACATCGAGATGGACATATCGAACATGAAAGACGGCGACAGGGCCGGGCTGGCGGCCTTCAACGGCCATTCCGGGCTGATAGGCGTTGAGCGCGAAGGCAAGGCGGCGTGGCTTACGGTGAGGCACACGCTGGTGAACATGACCAGCAAGAAGCACAAGGTGACGGGCGTCGACGACCAAGAGGTGGCCCGCGTGAGGCTGAAGGGCAAAAGGGTGTTTCTGCGCATAGACGGCGACTTCAACCTCGGGCGCGACAAGGCCGTGTTCTATTATAGCACCGACGGCAGGCGCTGGACTTCCGTTGGCGGAGAGTTTACCATGAGGTTTGACTTCACCCGCCTGTTCATGGGCACCCGCTACGCCATATTCAACTATGCAACGAGGGCCGCGGGCGGATATGTTGACATAAACAAGTTTGTTTACCACAAGGCTGAAAACGACGGGGCGACCGACTTTGACGGTTGGCGCAGGGCCATGTCGGGCATGTGGTAATCGGGTGGCAAGCCACGGGTGGCATCGAGGCATGGCCCTGCCCGGCCTTTGGTTGAATGTGGCCACGGCGGCGTATGCCACCACCTGATTTTCTATTTATTGCATTCTACGCAGGTGACAGGAAACAGAGCACGATGCAGTCGGGCTCTTTCCTGTCACTTTTCTTTTGCTTCTTGTGCAATGGCTGCGTTTGTTGTAAATGTCCGTGTGCTTTATCCATGTCTGTGCACAGAGCCACACGACGTTTCCTTCCCGTTGGCGTGCCGGTTGGCATACTGCCTGGCCATGGGCTTTACGGGCTGGGTCGGAACGCTGCGCCAGGCAGCGCGCCGGCACAAAGAGGGCACCATCTGTTTGGATAAGCGCCGATGGCGGAGCATGCATTTGGCAGGATGCCCACCGTTTTCGCATTATGCCGTAAAGGCCTGTATGGGCTGGCAGGCCGCTCCGGCCGTGCTTTCACTGTTGTTTGCCTGCACCTTGGTTAACTGCCTGTATCATAGCGGATTGCAAAACGGGCTGTCCGGGCTTTCCAAACGGCCTGTATTGCAGCCTGAAACGGCCCGTATCGCGATGCAATGCGGCCTGTGTTGAAATGCCATGCGTCCTATGTGCCGGCGGGGTGGGGCCGTGGCGGTTTTTCATTGTCGGCATCCGGCTACTGTTTGATGCGGTTGTTTGTGCCAAGCCCAGTTTCACCCGCCGTGCCACGTGCGCAGGCTTGCGGGCCAGCCTTTGTCCGGGGCTTTATGCCGGAGGCTGTGAAGCCGGCCGGCACGATGAGCCGCGAAACCCCGAAACAGCCTCGTGGCATGATGCCCAGACATGGTTAAATTCTTTGTCTTGGCCGCTACAAATGTGAATTCTGTAATGATTTTATTGCAAAAATGGCTGAACTTTGCATTCAGCTTTGCCTGGCAACGGATTGGTCGGGCTTAACCTTAGGCTGCAGCATGGCGCTCGCGGGCTGCAAGTCAGGGCGCGGCCGGCATGGGCGGCATGGTGGCAAGGGGCAACCCGCTGCCTGTTGGCTTGTTGGCGTGCCGGCCGTGCAGTTCGGTGATGGCCGGGAGCGTATGGCAAAATGATAAATGCAACATACGGTATAGGCATGGTGGTGTGTAGGCTTTTGGCCGGGTGCTGTGGCAAGTCAGCCCCGGCTGTGGCCCGTGCCCTTGCCGCTGGCTTGCCTGTGGCAAGGGCCTGTGGCGTAACATGGGGCGGGGCCGGTTGCGGCCCATGCCGCCTGATGATGGTCAGATAAACGTAAGACTGTAAATAATGGAACAATCAGCAAAACAGAATTCTCGTATCGAGATGGTTGACGCGCTGCGTGGGTTTGCCGTCATGGCCATAATCATGGTTCATAATCTCGAGCATTTCATCTTTCCCGTATATCCCGAGAGTGGCCCCGCTTGGCTCGATGCTCTCGATAGCGGGGTGTTCAGTGTGGTGTTTTCGCTTTTTGCGGGCAAGGCCTATGCCATTTTCGCCCTCCTGTTCGGTTTCACCTTCTATCTGCAAAGCAACAATGCAAGGAGGCGGGGGCTCGACTTTGGCTACCGCTTCCTGTGGCGCCTGTGCTGTTGGCCGGTTTCGCCACGCTCAACGCCACCTTCTTCCCGGCCGGCGATGTGCTCCTGCTCTTTGCCGTTGTGGGCATAGTGCTTTTCGTTGTGCGCAACTGGAGCGACCGCGGCGTGCTCGTGGCAGCGGTGTTCTTCCTGCTTCAGCCTGTGGAGTGGGGGCATTATGTGGCTTGGCTCATCGATTCGGCCCACCGCCTGCCCGACCTCGGGGTCGACGCCATGTATGCCGCGGTGGCAGAAGTGACCAAGACCGGCGACTTTGCCAGTTTCATTGCCACCAACATCGGGCTTGGCCAGAAAGCCAGTCTGCTGTGGGCTGTCAATGCGGGGCGCTTCAGCCAGACCGCAGGTTTGTTCCTGCTGGGCTTCTACTTGGGCCGCAAGCAGATGTTTGCAGCCACCGACACCAACCTGAGGCGCTGGGTCGGGCTGCTCGTGGTGTCGGCGCTGGCCTTCGCCCCGCTGTATTCGTTGCGCGACTTGGCCATGGGCGGTGAGCCGATGGTGCGGCAAACCGTGGGCACGGCGTTTGACATGTGGCAGAAACTGGCTTTCGCCTTTGTGCTTGTGGCTTCGTTTGCCATACTCTTCCGCAACCGTGGGTTTGCCCGGGCCGTTGGCTGCCTGCGTTATTACGGCCGGATGAGCCTCACCAACTATATCAGCCAGTCGGTTGTAGGGGCAGCCCTTTACTTCCCTTTCGGACTGTATCTGGCCCCCCATTGCGGCTATGCGCTCAGCCTTCTTGTGGGCATCGTGGTGTTTGTGGCCCAGGTGTGGGTGTGCAAGTGGTGGCTGTCGGCCCACAGGCAGGGGCCTCTTGAGGGCTTGTGGCACAGGTGGACGTGGCTCGGCGGCGACGACGGGCGCAGTCAGGCGCGTTAGGCAGCCGCGGCGGCAGGTGGTTATGCAAATCAAAAGGCGGACAGGTCATCCTGTCCGCCTTTTGATTTGTGTGTTGAGTTTGGTTGCCTACTCCTTGTCGGCAATGGCCTGCATGATGAGGCCTTCAAGCTCTTCGCATAGCTCGGGGTTGTCTTTGAGCAGTGCCTTTGTGGCATCGCGGCCCTGGGCCAGCTTGGATCCGTTGTAAGAAAACCAGCTGCCGCTCTTCTGTATGATGCCGTACTCAACGCCAAGGTCTACTATCTCGCCAATCTTTGATATGCCCTCGCCGAACGTAATCTCAAATTCTGCCTTGCGGAACGGGGGCGCCACCTTGTTCTTCACCACCTTTACGCGCACCTGGTTGCCTATGATGGTGTCGCCGTCCTTTATGCTTGTCACCTTGCGGATGTCGAGACGCACACTCGCGTAGAACTTCAGGGCATTGCCGCCGGTGGTGGTCTCGGGGTTGCCGAACATCACGCCGATTTTCTCTCTCAGCTGGTTGATGAAGATGCACGTAGTGTTGGTCTTGCTGATGGTGCTTGTCAGCTTGCGCAGGGCCTGGCTCATGAGCCTGGCCTGGAGCCCCACCACGTTGTCGCCCATGTCGCCTTCAATCTCTTTCTTTGGCGTCAGGGCGGCCACAGAGTCGACCACGAGTATGTCGACGGCCGACGAGCGTATCAGCTGGTCGGCAATCTCGAGTGCCTGCTCGCCGTTGTCGGGCTGCGATATCCACAGGTTGTTGACGTCAACTCCGAGCTTCTCGGCGTAGAAACGGTCGAAGGCGTGCTCTGCATCGATGAAGGCGGCTATGCCGCCAGCCTTTTGGGCCTCGGCGATGGCGTGGATGGCCAGTGTGGTTTTGCCCGACGACTCGGGGCCGTATATCTCTATTATCCTTCCGCGGGGATATCCGCCAACGCCGAGGGCGGCGTTGAGGCCTATGCTGCCTGTGGGTATCACCTCCACATTGTCTATCTGTTCGTCGCCAAGCTTCATTATCGAGCCTTTGCCGAAGTCTTTCTCTATCTTTGCCATGGCGGCCTGGAGGGCTTTCAGCTTGTCCTCGATGGCCGACTGGTTAGATGTTGGTTCTTTTTCTTTTGCCATTATAATTATGACTTATTGTGTTGTTGTTAACTGTATGTAGCGTTGTGATTGCGCGGTGGATTGCCTTGCCGCTGGTTGCAGCCATGCCATGCCCGTTCCGCATGCCCGTGGTCATGCGGCTGGCGTTTGGCGCGCGTGCAGCCCCGGGCCGCATGCCGGCCACCGCCCGAAGTCACAGCTCGAGGTCGCCGCCGAACACTTCGTGCCACGGCAGGCCCTGCTTGCCCAGCTGCTCCATGAACGGATCCGGGTCGAACTCCTCGACGTTCCACACGCCGGGCTTGCGCCACAGGCCCTTGAGAAACATCATTGCGCCAATCATTGCCGGCACGCCGGTGGTGTAGCTCACGCCCTGCATGCCCGTCTCGTTGTAGGCTTCCTGGTGCTTGCAGTTGTTGTATATATAATAGGTGAGCTCCTTTCCGTCTTTCATTCCGCGTATGCGGCAGCCTATGCTCGTCTCGCCGTCGTAGTTGGCGCCGAGGTCCTGCGGGTTGGGCAGCACGGCCTTGAGGAACTGCAGCGGCACGATGTTCACCTTTACCGTCTTGCCCGAGCCGTCGGCCAGCGGTGCTTCGTATTCCACTTCGTCTATGCGCGACATGCCAATGTTCTGTATCACGTCGAGATATGTGAGGTATTGCTGCCCGAAGGTCATCCAGAAGCGGGCCTGCTTTATGGTCGGATAGTTCTTTACAAGGCTCTCCAGCTCCTCGTGGTGCATCAGGTAGCTCTCGCGCGGGCCAATGTTCGGGTAGGTCAGCGGCTTGTGTACGGCCAGCGGTTCGGTCTCAATCCATTGCCCGTCTTTGTAGTACAGGCCCTTCTGTGTTATCTCGCGGATGTTTATCTCGGGGTTGAAGTTGGTGGCGAATGCCTTGTGGTGGTTGCCGGCATTGCAGTCGACGATGTCCAGATACTGTATCTCGTCGAAGTGGTGCTTGGCTGCGTATGCCGTGAATATGCCGCTCACGCCCGGGTCGAAGCCGCATCCGAGAATGGCGGTGAGGCCAGCCTGCTCGAAGCGCTCCTTGTAAGCCCACTGCCATGAATACTCGAAGTGGGCCTTGTCGCGCGGCTCGTAGTTGGCCGTGTCGAGGTAGTTGCATCCGCAGGCGAGGCATGCCTCCATGATGGTCAGGTCTTGGTAGGGCAGTGCAAGGTTGACCACGATGTCTGGTTTGTAGCTGTTCATGAGCGCCTTGAGCTGCTCCACGTCGTCGGCATCCACCTGTGCCGTCTTGATGGCGGGGTTGCCGATGGCCTCGACAATCCTGTCACACTTTTCTTTCCTCCGGCTTGCAATCATGAAGTCGGTAAACACATCGGCATTCTGTGCTATCTTGAATGCCGCAACGGTGGCGACGCCGCCGGCGCCAATCATTAATACTTTTCCCATAGTTGTTGTTATGATTGTTTTCTTGTTGTCTTTCGTTTGTGTTCAGCAGTTGTTCAGTTCGTCGGCCCTTATGCCCAGGGCGTTCATGAGCGAGTATCCGAGTATCTCTTGGCGGAAGTTTCCGCCGGCCATGGGCTCCATGGCGAACACCGTGATGCGCTTCTCGCCGTCGGCATGGCGCAGGGCGTTGCGCACGCTGTCGTAGTATTCCTCGGCGTTGGGGATAAGCATGACGCGCCTGACGCCGCCCGCCGTGGCCAGTATGCCGGCCGATTCGGCAAACAGGTCGGCCACTTTTTCAGGGCCGTCGGCCTCTACCGAGCTTATGAGAAACTCGCCCAGGTGGTCGCCGAAGGCCTTGCCGTCGAGCTCGGAGGCATAGTTGCCCGGGGTGAAGTTGTCCATCGCGGCCTTCGCGCGGTCGTGGACAAACACCACCTGAACGCTGTTGGCTCCTTCGCGCAGCCCTCCGTCGAGGGCTATGCAGTCTATCCACCGGGCTGTATCGGCCTTGGGAATGCGGCGTCCTATCATCCGCTCGAAATTGACAATGAGGTTGAAGGCCACCTTGTCGGCGTAGTCGCCGTCGACAAGTATAACGTTCTCGCTCCAGCTTGGTTGGTTTGTGTCGAAGTTCATAGTGCAAATTTACGATATTTCTGCATATTGGCCAAACAAATCTTTTCCTGTTTTTGTGTAATTATGAATATGGTGCACATGTAATAAGGCAAAAGCAGGAAAAGCAAAGCTTTGCTGATGTGGGGTGGGGCGTTGTGTATGGCGTTTCCGGCATGGTGTGATTGGTTGTTGGGGCTGCCGTCGGCGATGTGTGCCGAGGCAGTGGCGGCCTATGCCCCGTTGCGGTATTGCTTTGGCGTCAGGCCGGTGTGGCGCTTGAAAAACTTTGTGAACACAGCCTGGTAGGAGAACGACATTGCCGCCACTATGTCTTTCATGGACAGCGACGAGTCTGCCAACAGGTACTTGATTTCGGCAACCACGGCCGAGCTTACGGTGGCCGAGGCCGGCTTGCCGGTCAGTTCGAACACCACGCGGCCGAGGTATTGGGGCGTGATGCAAAGCTTTGAGGCATAGAACTCCACGCTGTGGTGGCAGCGGGCGTTGCTCTTCAGCAGTTCCATGAGCGACTTGAAGATGTGCAGCTTGCGGCTCGACACGCATGCCTGCCACTGCCCCGGGCACACCAGGCGGGCAAAGTGGTTGGATATTTCCATGAACAGTGCTGCCGACCTGCATGTTATCAGCGCGTCGCGGTGTATGTTGTCACAGTCGTAAATGGTGCGCTCAAGGCTGCCGAAGGCGTCGGCCAGCATCATGGCCGCACGGGCTTCAATCAGTGTAACGTGGTTGCGGCGCTGGTATTCGAGGTATTCCGGCTCGAACGGGAACCTGTTTCGGAACACGTGCTTGACAAACCTTTCGGTGGTGAGGAGCACATATCCGTCGGCGTCGGCACTGGCGTCAACCATCTCAACGCTGTCGAGGCACCCCACAGTGTCTACGTAGCAGTGAGGCGTCACCACGTGTTCGCGGTCGCCAATGCGCATGGTCACCATGCCGCGCGTCATCAACATCACGAAGTGTATGTCCACTTTGCGTTGCCCGGCCGCCCTTATCGACTCCATGGTGGGGTGCCACATCAGTGCCCCGAGGTCGGTGTGGCAGTCGGCTTTGTCTGTCTTTGCAAATTCGTTGAGCGTCATATATGTTGTTTTTGTGCGCTCCGGCGATGCGGTTTTGGCCGCGTCGGGCCCGGAGCGGTTGTTTCCTTGGCAAAGGTATGCAATGTTTCAGAATCGTCAAACATTGTCCAGTTAAAAACAAAGAACTAATCTTTTGATTATAAAACGGCAATTTTTGTTTCATTTTGGATATAGACGAAGAGCTTCACTTTCCATATCTTTGCCTCCGATTAATGTTTTATAGCTTTTCTGATTATGTGTAAGAAACCACCAAGACTGCCATTGCCGGCATGCGTTTGCGCCTGTTTCCTGTTGCTGGCGCAGTCGTGCAAGGAGAAAAAACAGGAGACGTCTTCGGGTGGTTACAAGACCCTTGTGGTAAGCCCCGGGCGGTGTGTGATGGAAAAAGAGTACAGTGCCACGCTCAAGGGCGTGCAGAGCGTTGAGGTGCGCCCGCAGGTTAGCGGTACGATAACCGAGATGCGGGTAGGCGAGGGCGAGCGCGTCAGGCGCGGCGAGGTGATGTTTGTCATCGACCAGGCGCCATATCGAGCCGCCCTTCAGACCGCCGAGGCTGCCGTGGCCAGTGCCGTCGCCGCCGAGGCCAATGCCCGCCTGACGCTCAAGAGCAAGGAGCAGCTGCACGCCGAGGGCGTGGTGAGCGACTTCGACGTGGCCCAGGCCCGCAACGACCTTGCCTCGGCCGAGGCTGCCCGCGACGAAGCCAAGGCCGCACTTGCATCGGCCCGCAACGACTTGTCGTACACAGAGGTGAAGAGTCCTGTCGACGGTGTTACCGGGATGATGCCTTATCGTGTCGGGGCGCTTGTCAGTTCGTCGGTAGATGAGCCGCTCACGGTGGTGTCGGACAACAGCCGCGTGTATGCCTATTTCTCTGTGACAGAGGCCGAGATGCAGCGCCTCATTGCCGACCACGGCTCGCTCGAGCGGGCCATGTCCACGCTGCCCAAGGTCGGGCTGCGCATGAGCGACGGCACGGAATATGATGGGCAGGGCACCGTCGATGCCATCAGCGGCAACGTGGACTCTGAAACGGGGTCGGTGACGCTGCGTGCCACGTTTGCCAACCCGTCGACCCTGCTGCGCAACGGCGGCAGCGGCACGCTGGTGGTGCCGTTCGAGCGTGACAGCGCTATAGTCATACCGCAGGAGGCAACCTACGAGATACAGGACAAGAAGTTTGTATACCGCGTTGTCGACGGCAAGGCCAAGTCGACCGAGGTGGCCGTCGAGCCACTCAACGACGGCAAGGACTATGTGGTCACGGCCGGGCTGAAGGCCGGCGACGTGATAGTTGCCGAGGGCGCCGGGCTGCTCAGCAACGGTGTGCAGATAACGGCAAAGAACTGACGCGGCTGCCACAACAGGCACCAGAACAACACAAAACTAACAACACATAATGCCTATGAACGTAAAGATGTTTGTTAAACGGCCCATCCTCTCGGGTGCAATATCGGTGCTCATCGTGCTGGTGGGCATCATCGGACTGGCCAACCTGCCCATGGAACAGTATCCCGACATTGCCCCGTCAACCATCATGGTGAGCGCCACATATACAGGAGCGAGTGCCGAGACAGTGCTCAACAGCGTCGTCACGCCGCTCGAGGATGCCATAAACGGCGTGGAGGACATGACGTACATGACGTCGCAGTCGACCAACAGCGGCTCTGCCACAATAACGGTTTACTTCAAGCAGGGCACCGACCCCGACATGGCAACCATCAATGTGAAGAATCGCGTGAGCGAAGCCGAGGGAAACCTGTCTGCCGAAGTGACCAAGGTGGGAGTGACGGTGCAGAAACGGCAGAGCGGATTCCTCAAGATACTGACGCTCTACAGTCCGGACGACCGCTACGACCAGAACTTCATAACCAACTATTTCAAGATTAACATCGAGCCGAAGCTGCTGCGTGTCAATGGCGTTGGCAACGTAATGGCCATGGGCGAGGACTATGCCATGCGCATTTGGCTCAATCCGCGCAAGATGGCGGCCTACGCGCTGGAGCCGAGCGATGTCATTGCGGCGCTCGACGCGCAGAACGTCGAGGCGGCCACGGGCACGCTTGGCGAAGACTCGGAGAACGTTTTCCAGTACACCCTGAAGTATAGGGGAAGGTACCAGAGCGCCGAAGAGTTTGGCAACATAGTAATCAAGGCCGGCGAGGAAGGCGAGATGCTGCGCCTGCGCGACGTGGCCGACGTGGAGCTGGGCTCGCAGACGTACACCTATGCCAACGCCGTCAACGGCCACAACGGCACGACCGCCATGGTGGCACAGACGGCCGGGAGCAACGCCCGCATGATAAACCTCGAGATAGACGAGCTGTGCGAGGAGATAGAGAAGGACTTGCCCGAGGGCCTTGTGCTCGACAAGCTGATGGACACCAACGAGTTTCTTGACGCATCGGTAAACGAAGTGGTGAAGACTCTGGCCGAGACCATATTGCTGGTGATTGTCGTTGTCTACGTGTTTCTGCAGAGTGTGCGCTCCACCGTCATCCCCACGGTGTCTATCATTGTGTCGCTCATCGGCACGTTCGCGTTCATGTACGTGGCAGGGTTCAGACTCAACTTGCTCACGCTCTTCGCCCTCGTGCTCGTCATAGGCACGGTTGTCGACGATGCCATCGTAGTGGTTGAGGCCGTGCAGGCCCAGTTTGACAATGGCGTGCGGTCGCCATACGTGGCCACCAACCGCGCCATGGACGGCATATCGGCAGCCATTGTCACCACTTCGCTCGTGTTTATGTCGGTGTTCATACCCACTTCGTTCATGGGCGGCACCAGCGGCACCTACTACAAGGAGTTCGGGCTTACCATGGCTGCGGCCGTGGGCATATCTGCCATCAACGCCCTTACGCTGTGCCCGGCGCTGTGCGCCATGCTCATGACGCCCCACGGCAATGGCGACGGGGTGGGGCGGATGTCGTTCTCCACCCGTTTCCACAGGGCTTTCGACGCCTCGTTCCGCACTTTCGTGCTGCGTTACAAGGGTGGGCTGAGGCTCTTTTTCCGCCGGAAGTGGGTGGCGTGGGCCATGCTCGGGCTGGCCGTGGCCGGTGTGGCCGTGCTCATGAATGTGACGAAGACGGGCCTCATACCCGACGAAGACACGGGAACGATATTCGTAAACGTGACGACGCCGGCGGGAAGCACGCTCGCACAGACGCAGAAGACGATGAAAGAGGTGGCCGACTCAATAAGTTCAATTGGCGAGATTGAGGGATTTTCAAACGTGGCGGGCTACAGCATGCTCGGAGGGCAGTCGGCTTCGGGAGGCATGATTATCGTCAAGCTGAAGAACTGGAGCCAGCGCCGGGGCGACGAACACGACATCAACGCCGTCATCGGCAAGATTACGGCAAAGACGGCCGGCATAAAGAGCGGCTCAGTGTTTGCCTTCGCGCAGCCCACCATAATGGGTTACGGCACCAGCAACGGCTTCGAGCTGTACGTGCAAGACCGCAAGGGCGGCTCCGTTGACGAGCTTATGGAACACACCACGGCCTTCATTGCCGCGCTGAACAAGCGTCCCGAGGTGCAGATGGCCTACACCACGTTTGACACAAAGTTTCCGCAGTACCTCGTCGAGGTCGACGCGGCCAAGTGTGAGCGTGCGGGGATAACGCCTACGGCGGTGCTCGACGTGCTCAACGGATACATAGGCGGAAACTATGCGAGCAACTTCAACGAGTTTTCCAAGCTCTACCGTGTCATCATACAGGCCGACAGCCGTTACAGGCTGGATGGCGAGACGCTCGACAACATGTTTGTGCGCACCGGGTCGGGGGCCATGGCGCCCGTGGGCCAGTTCATCACTCTCACCAAGGTGTATGGCGCAGAGCTGCTAACACGCTTCAACCTGTATACGGCAGTGGCCGTCAACGGACTGCCGGCCGACGGCTACAGCACGGGCGACTGCATCAGGGCTGTCGAGGAGGTGGCCTCCGCCACGCTGCCCACAGGCTACGGCTACGAGTATTCGGGCATGACTCGCGAGGATGCGGGCTCGTCGGGCAACACCATTGTCATCTTTGCCATCTGCCTGGTCTTCGTCTATGTCATCCTCTGCGCGCTCTACGAGAGCCTCTTCATACCGCTGGCCGTCATGCTGTCGGTGCCGTTCGGGCTGCTCGGCTCGTTTCTCTTTGCCCTGGCCTTTGGCCTTGAGAACAACATATACATGCAGGTGGGCCTGATAATGCTCATCGGGCTGCTGGCCAAGACGGCCATACTGCTCACCGAGTATGCCTCTGAGCGCAGGCGCGAGGGCATGACTATCGCCGCGGCGGCCATGTCGGCGGCCGGAGCGCGCCTCAGGCCCATTCTCATGACGGCCCTGGCCATGGTGATAGGCATGCTGCCGCTGGCCATGTCGAGCGGGGCGGGAGCCAACGGTAACGTGTCGCTGAGCATGGGAGTGATAGGCGGGCTGACGGTCGGCATAGCGTGCCTGCTGTTTGTGGTGCCTGCGTTCTTCATAGCGTTTCAGGCAATGCAGGAGCGGCTTATGCCCGCAAGGAATTTCAATGAAGAAACTAACGTGGAGGTAAAACTATGAGATGGATTGATGTAATGGCTGCCGCCGTGGCCGCCGCCACGCTTTCTGCGTGCGGTATATATGGCAGATATGAGCGCCCCGACACAGGCCTTGGCACACTGTTGCGCAGCGAGTTGGCCGCCGACAGCACGGCGTCGGTGGGCGAGATGGGGTGGCGTGAGGTGTTCACCGACACATTGCTGCAGGCGCTCATAGCCGAGGGGCTGGCCAACAATGCCGACCTGGCCACGGCGCGGCTGAAGACCGTTGAGGCCTCGGCCACGCTCGCGGCCGCCAGGAAAGCCCTGCTGCCGTCGGCCAGCCTCGCGGCCACCGGCACGCTGAGCAGCCATGACGGGGCAAATGCGCAGCAAACCTACAGCGTGGGGCCGGAGGTGAGCTGGGAGGTCGACATTTTCGGGAAGCTGACCAACGAGAAGCGTATACAGGCGGCAACGCTCGAAGAGAGCATGGCCTATGAGCAGGCGGTGCAGACGGAGCTCGTGGCCACGATAGCCTGCGACTACTACATGCTGCTGATGTATGACGGGCAGGCCGGGATAACGCGGCAGACCATACGGAGCTGGGATGAATACATAGCCACGCAGCAGTCGCTGATGAGGGCCGGGCAGGCCAGCCGGGCCGACGTGAGCCAGGCCGAGGCCAGCAAGCTGGCTGCCGAGGCCACGCTCGAGTCGCTGTTGCAGCAGGCCTTCGAGCTTGAAAACTCGCTGTCGGCACTGGTCGGGCGAGCCCCGGGGCCCATAGCCCGGAGCGACATCGACTCGCAGCGCCTGCCCGATGCGCTGGCCGGAGGTGTCGACATTGCCACGCTGGCCGCCAGGCCCGACGTGAGACAGGCCGAGGCCCGGCTGAAACAGGCTTTCTATTCTACCAACAAGGCGCGCGCCGATTTTTATCCCACTGTGACGCTCAGCGGCAGTGCGGGCTGGACCAACAGCGGCGGGGCGGCCATTGCCAACCCCGGAGCGTGGCTGCTGCAGGCTGTTGGCTCGCTGGTTCAGCCGCTGTTCAGCCGGGGCCGGCTCAAGGCCGGCCTGCAGGTGGCCAAGGCCCAGCAGGAGGAAGCCGTCGTTGCGTTTCGCCAAAGCCTGCTCGACGCGGGCACCGAGGTGAACAATGCCATGGCGGCCTGGCAGACGCTGAACCGCAAGGTTGAGCTGCAGGAGCGGCAGATTGGCGCCTTGCGCCAGGCCGTGAGCGACACCGAGGCCACCATGAGGCACGGTTCGGCCAACTACCTGCAGGTGGTCGTGGCGCGGCAGTCGCTGCTCCAGGCCCAGCTCGACGCCCTGGCCGACCGCTACTCGCGCATGGAGAGCGTGGTGACGCTGTACAAGGCTCTTGGCGGCGGCTGCCGGTAGGGGCGCGTGTGGCAGGTGTATGGCGGCCCTTTTACCGCGAAACAGGCCGATGCCTTTCTTTGCCTTGAATGATCGATGCCGTGGAACTCTTTTCATTTATTTTCATAACCAGCTCCCTGCACCGCGGTTGGCGAACCGCCGGTGCAGGGTTTTGGGTTGCCGGGCGGCGGCGTTGATTGCCGCCGGGCCGCGCTCCGGCCGGGCGTGGGGTGGTGTGGCTGCCCGTCGGGGCCGGTGATTATGGCAGCCTGTCACTGTGGCTTCGGCTCTGCCGGCATCGCCCTCTGCCAGTCAGCCGTGCTTGTCTGCGCGGCCATGGCTTGCCGGCATAGCCCGGGGGTGGCCGCCGGCATTTTCCAAAACCTGCCGTATTGGCTTGCCAAACGGCCTGTCCGGCCTCGCAAAACGGCCCGTATCGCAAGCCAATACGGGCCGTTTTGCTGCGGGCGAGGCGCCGCGGCGCATTTGTTGCAGGCACAGATGGCGTCCACTGACCGTCTCGGCGGCTGTAATCCGTTGGGCGTCTGGCGGTTGCGAAGTCGGCTTGCCGGCCCGCAACAGGCCCCGGGGGCGCGCCCGTCCGGGCGGAGGCTGCGAGCCAATGTAGCGCGGCTGTTGGCGCCACGGTTGCTGTTGCGGCTGCGTTCGGCCCACGGCATGCCTGCCGCAACCGTGGCAGGCATGGGCCGGCAGGGCGGGCGGCAAACCGCCTGGTTGATTTGAATCAACCGTAAAATCAATACTTTCAGCCTAAAAATCAAATAACTATGTTTAAGTAAACCAATAAGTCGTATTTTTGCAACAGTTAATATTTAATACAGATTTAAACATGAATAGTATATTGGACGGTCGGTCTGCTTTGAAGAAGGAGATTGACAAGATAGCTGAGGTTGCCGGTTATCTCTGGCAAAACGGTTGGGCTGAGCGTAACGGAGGCAATATCACTGTAAACATTACCGAACTTGTTGACGACGAGATACGCCGTATGCCGGCTATAAGCGAAGTGAAGCAGATTGGCGTTACGCTGCCTGCGCTCAAGGGATGCTACTTCTATTGCAAGGGCACAGGCAAGCGCATGCGCGACCTTGCGCGCTGGCCTATGGACAACGGAAGCGTGATACGCATTCTCGACGACTGCGCAAGCTATGTCATCATAGCCGACAATGCCGTGATGCCAACCAGCGAACTGCCCTCCCATCTTACGGTTCATAACCACCTGATTGAGTCGGGTTCAGCATACAAAGCCACTGTCCACACACACCCGATAGAGCTCGTTGCCATGAGCCACAACAAGAAATTCCTGGGCAAGGACGTGCTTACGCGCATACTGTGGAGCATGATTCCCGAGACCAAGGCTTTCTGCCCGCTGGGCCTGGGCGTGGTGCCCTACCAGCTGCCCGGCTCCAACGACCTGGCCGACGCCACGCTGAAGGAGCTCGAAGACTACGACGTGGTGCTGTGGGAGAAGCACGGCGTGTTTGCCAAGGGCCTCGACGTGATGGACGCTTTCGACCAGATTGACGTGCTCTCAAAGAGCGCCAAGATTTACATCGACGCCAAGTGCATGGGCTTCGAGCCCGACGGCATGACCGACGAGCAGATGGCCGAGATGACAAGGGCGTTCAACCTGCCTAAATAAGCAAACAACTACTGACTACATATTAAATTCGTTATTACTTACTTTTTATAGCTAACAGAGTCCCGTGACTGTGAAGTTACGGGGCTCTTTTTGTTTTTGCAATGCCCGTCGGGGTGATTGCCGCCGGCGCGCGTGAGTAGTGTCACACCCTGTCGAGGGCCTGGCTGATGTCGCCTATTATGTCGTCTATGTGCTCAGTGCCCACCGACAGCCTCACTGTGGCCTGCGTTATGTGTTGCCCGGCCAGCTCTTCGGCCGTCAGCTGCGAGTGGGTTGTCGTGGCGGGGTGGATGGCCAGGCTCTTCATGTCGGCCACGTTGGCCAGCAGCGAGAATATTTTCAGCGAGTCGATGAACCGCCATGCCTCTTCGCGCCCGCCCTTTATCTCAAACGTGAATATGCTTCCGCCGCCGTTGGGGAAGTACCGCTTGTAAAGCTGATGGCCGGGGTGCGACGCCAGCGAGGGGTGGTTGACGCGCCCAACCTTCGGATGCCGGCTCAGAAACTCAGCCACCCTGATGGCGTTGGCCACGTGGCGCTCCACCCGGAGCGACAGAGTCTCGAGCCCTTGCAGCAGCAGGAAGGCGTTGAAAGGCGACAGGCAGGCCCCCGTGTCGCGCAGCAAGACAGCCCGTATGCGCGTTGCAAAGGCCGCCTTGCCGGCCACGTCGGCAAACACCGCGCCGTGGTAGCTCGGTTCGGGCAGCGCCAGCGAGGGGTAACGGCTGGCGTTGGCGGCCCAGTCGAAGCTGCCGCCGTCTACTATTATCCCGCCGAGCGTGGTGCCATGGCCGCCTATGAACTTGGTGGCCGAGTGCACCACGATGTCGGCCCCGTGCTCCAGGGGCCTTAACAGGTATGGCGTTGCAAAGGTGTTGTCTACAATCAGCGGCACGCCATGGCTGTGGGCAACGGCGGCAACGCCCTCAATGTCGGTCACTTCCGAGTTTGGGTTGCCCAGCGTCTCGGCAAATACAGCCTTCGTCTCAGGCCTGATGGCAGCGCAGAGGGCGGCCGAGTCGTTGACGTCTACGGCCGTGTGGCCAATGCCCATCGCCTCCAGCGTGTGGGCAATGAGGTTGAACGTGCCCCCGTAAAGGTTGCGGGCAATCACCAGGTGGTCGCCCGGCAACAGTATGTTCTGCAGCGAATAGGTCACCGCCGCGGCTCCCGAGGCCACCGCAAGTGCCGCCACGCCGCCTTCGAGTGCCGCCATGCGCTCTTCAAGCACCCGCTGTGTGTCGTTGGTAAGGCGCCCGTAGATGTTGCCCGGGGCGCGGAGGGCGAAGCGGTCGGCCGCATGGCGGCAGTCGTCGAACACGTATGAGGCTGTCTGGTAGATTGGCACAGCGCGCGAACCTGTGGTGGCGTCGGCCTGTTCCTGCCCAGCGTGCAGCTGGAGCGTCTCGAAGTGCAAGTCTGTCTGTTTCATTCTGTTCTGCTTTGATGGTTTTGTCTGTGCAAAGTTAGTTATTTGGAATAAATCAGCAAAGAGCTTGCTGAAATACGGAAAATATCACTATATTTGCCCTTTCAAACAGAACATTTGCGCAGCAAGCCCATGGGGCTGATGCCATTGGCAGAATTTTATTCTTTGATCATGGACACATTAGACAAGACCGACTTGCAGATTCTGCGCACATTGCAGCAGAACGCCCGCCTGACCACCAAGGAGCTGGCAGCCCGCGTAAACCTTTCGCCCACCCCGGTGTTTGAGCGCCAGAAGCGACTCGAGGCCAAAGGGTATATCCGCAAATACATCGCTGTGCTCGACGCCGACAAGCTCGGGCGTGGCTTCGTGGTGTTCTGCCACGTCAAGATGAGCCGCCTGAACCGTGAGATTGCCCGCGACTTTGCCCGCGTCATACGCGATACGCCCCAGGTGACCGAGTGTTACAACATCTCGGGCAGCTTCGACTACCTGCTTAAGATACATGCCACAGACATGGAGTGCTACCGGGAGTTTGTGCTCAACGTGCTCGGCACCATCGAGCACATGGCCTCGCTGGAAAGCGTTTTCGTGATGGACGAGGTGAAGCACGACTATGGCGTCAGTATCTGACCGGCAGCGCTGCCGCTCGTACGTAAAGACCCCTCCCGGCGTTTGGGTTGCAAACGTCTGGAGGGGCTTGGAATAGTATAGGTTGTTGGGGCCGATGCCGTTGGCCTGCGGGGCTTTGTTGGCATCGGACTATGGCTGCCGCCATGCGGCGACGGCGCCCGCCGCCTAAATCAGTTGCGGCAGGAATGATGATATGATTAGCACGATGATGCCTACGATGAGCACGGCGATGGTCTTCTGCGAGCATCCTTTCCACTCCTTGAGTATGATGCCCCACACGTTGCTGAACACCACGTTGAGGGCCATGAGGATGCAGAACGAGAGCGTCATGAGCGTGGGCGACTCGGTGAGGAAGCCCTTTCCGAGCGACAGTCCGAAGAACTGGCTGTACCACAAAGCCCCGGCCAGGGCGCAAAACAGAAGGTTGTTGCCCCAGACGCCGGCTTTCCTGTAGTCGCCCCACGTCTTGTTCTTGCTGTTCTGGTAGAAACAGTAGATGGCGTTGGTGACGAAACCGCCGAGCGTTACGAGCATCGTTGCCGGCAGGGTCTTGTAGATGTCGGGCGTGAGGTCGCCGAAGTTGATGCCTTTGCCGAACTCCAGGCCCACGTTGAAGCATCCGCTCATGAATCCGGCGAGCAGCGCAATGGCGAGCCCTTTGGGGAAGTTGAAGTCCTTTACCGCGGCCTTTTTCTCCTCTTCAGAGAGTGACGAGGCTTTCATCGAGCCTGCCACGCCTATGATGGCGATGCCGGCCAGCGTCACCACCACGCCGAGTATAACCGAGAAGGTGAGCGAGCTCAGGGCATTGAGTTCGGGGAAGAACATGTTGAGAAGCACCGGGCCCATGATTGTTCCCAGCCCGGCGCAAGTGCCGAGGGCTATCGACTGGCCGAGGGCCACGCCGAGGTAGCGCATAGAGAGGCCGAAGGTGAGGCCGCCAACACCCCATAGCACTCCGAAGAGGATGGTCATCCATATATTGAACGAGGCCTCGGCCGTGAACAGTTCAAACAGGCTGTGGCCTGCCGGAACGGCCAGTAGGGCGCCCAGCAGAGGCAGCACGAGCCATGCAAACACACCCTGTATGATCCAGTAACTCTCCCAACTCCAGTCTTTTATCTTGTTTATCGGCACGTAGCAGCTCGACTGGCAGAATGCGCCTACGGCTATGATGAGCAGTCCTATGATGATGTCCATTGTTTGCTAAGATATGAAAAAGCCCCTCTCCGTCTCTCCCCTGTGGGGAGAGTGCATGGCTGCCGCGTCGCCGGGCGGGCGGCAGCTTCTCCCCACGGGGGAGACAGGAGAGGGGCTTCTGTGTTCTTACACTATGTGTTATGCACGCTTAGAGGTGACCTCGGCCTCGTATTTCTCGACGTCGGCGATGAATTCTTCGCCCACGGGAACGTTGTTGCGCAGGCAGAACTCATCGTAGACAGCCTGCCAAGGCATGGCCTTCTCTTCCTCGAGCAGTGCCAGGCGCTCGAAGCCCTTGCCCTCGGCCTCATACTTGCGCAGTGTTGCCAGAGGCTCGAGCAGAGCGCGGAGCATGCACTTCTGGGCGGCGCGGCTGCCGATGACGTAGGCACCGATGCGGTTGATTGACGCGTCGAAGTAGTCGAGGCCGTAGTGAACGCGGTCGAGGGCGCCTGCGCGCACAATCTCCTGGAACAGGTCCAGCGTCGGGTCGTCCATGATAGTGACGTGGTCTGAGTCCCAGCGTATCGGGCGGCTCACGTGGAGCATCAGCTCAGGAACGTAGAGGAGCATGGCCGAAACCTTGTCGGCAACGCTCTCCGTCGGGTGGAAGTGACCCGTGTCGAGGGTGATGAGCTTGTTGTTCTGGGCTGCGTAGGCTGTGTAGAAGTCGTTGGAGCCGACGGTGAAGCTCTCGAGTCCGATGCCGAACACCTTCGACTCGATGCAGTCTTTCATGTTGTCATACTTGGTGGCGAATATCTTGTCGAGCGAGTCTTTGAGCAGGCTGCGGTACAGATACTTGTTGACGGTCTGGTCCTTGCTGCCGTCATGCACCCACAGGTTCATGATACAGGGGTCGCCCTGGGCCTTGCCCATGGCCTCGGATATCTCGCGGCAACGCTTGGTGTGCTCAATCCAGAAGTTGCGTATGCCCTCGTCGGGGTTGGCCAGCGACAGGTTTCCGCTCTTGGGGTGAGAGAACGACGTTGAGTTGAAGTCGAGCTTCATGTTGTTTTCCTTAGCCCACTCAATCCAACTCTCAAAGTATTCGGGTGTAACCTCGTCGCGGTCGACAACCTTCCCTTTGAAGTCGCCGTAGATTTCGTGCAGGTTCAGGCGGTGTGTGCCGGGGATGTATGACTTGGCCTTGACGATGTCGGCGCGCAGTTCGTCGATGTTGCGTGCTGCTCCGGGGTAGTTGCCGGTGGCCTGAATGCCTCCGGTCAGTTCTCCGGCCTGCACTTCGAATCCCTTCACGTCGTCAGCCTGCCAGCAGTGGAGGCTGAGGTGGAAGTCTTGCATCTGCTCCAACACTTTCTCTGTGTCTACACCCATGGCTGCATAGCGCTCTTTGGCTATCTCGTAAGCCTTCTGTACTAATTCTGATTTCATTTCGCTTTAGGTTTGGTTTTGTTTATTTTGTTGTTTGTTTAATGTCATGCCTGTTTGCTTTCCACTATTTTCAGGAAGCGTTCGTAGGCGTTGTCCCACTGGTCTTTGTCTGTCGGCTCAAAGCGCTTTAGCTCTATGCTTGCCGCGATGATGCGCCTCATGTCCCATATGTCGCCCACGTCGCCCGAGGCCTTGGCCTGCAGCATGATGTTGCCGATGGCCGTTCCTTCTTGCGGGCCGGCCAGCACCTCGATGCCGAGCGAGTTGGCCGTGAACTGGTTGAGGTATGAGTTGAGCGACCCTCCGCCTATTATGTGGAGCACTTCGATGGGGAACGACGCCATCTCGCGCAGGTAGTTGAACACCTGGCGGTAGCGCAGGGCAAGCGACTCGAATATGCAGCGGCATATCTCGGCGTAGCCTTCGGGCACGTGCTGGCCTGTCTGGCGGCAGTAGTCCTTGATGGCTTCCACCATCGAGGCGGGGTTGGCGAACATCGGGTCGTCGGGGTTGATGATGCTCTGGAAGGCGGGTTGCTCCATGGCGGCTGCTATGAGCTCGGTGTGCGACTTCGGTGCGTCGGTCCATTCCTTGCGGCAGCGCTCGTAGAGCCACATCCCGCAGATGTTCTTCAAGAAGCGTGTGGTGCCGTCGATGCCGCCCTCGTTGGTGAAGTTGCGCTCATAGCTGAGGTCGTTGATGATGGCGTTGCGGGTCTCGATGCCCATCAGGCTCCACGTGCCGCTGCTCAGGTAGGCGAATTTCTCGTCCTTGGCGGGCACTGCAGCCACGGCGCTTCCCGTGTCGTGGCCGGCCACGGCAATCACCGGTATGGCTCCCAGGCCGGTGAGCTGCTGCACCTCTTTGGTGAGCACGCCTATCTCGGTGGCCGGGTTGACCATGCGCCCGAAGTTGTCGCGCGACAGGCCCACGCTCGCGAGCAGCTGCTCGTCGAGCTGCTTTGTGCGCGGGTCGAGCATCTGGCTTGTCGAGGCTATGGTGTATTCGCACACCATCTTGCCCGTTAGCATGTAGCTGAGGGCGTCGGGAACGAAGAGTATCTTTTCGGCTCCGGCCAGTGCCGAGTCGTTGTTCTTGCGCATGGCGTACAGTTGGAAGAGCGAGTTGAAGTTCATGAACTGTATGCCGGTGATGTCGTAAACCTTGGCTTTGTCTATGGCACGCTCGAAGTAGTCTTCCATCATGCCGAACGTGTGGGGGTCGCGGTAAGAGAGCGGGTTGCGTAGCAGGGCGCCGTCTTTGCCCACGCAAACGAAGTCGACGCCCCATGTGTCGATGCCGATGGAGCGGATGGGCAGCTCGCGCTGTGCGGCGAGCTTGAGCCCTTTGATTATTTCGAAGTAAAGGGCATAGATGTCCCAGTAGAAGTGGCCTCCGGTCTCTATGAGATTGTTGTCGAAACGAGTGAGTTCTTCAAGTTCAATCTTCCCTCCGGTCAGGGTTCCGATGATTGTCCTGCCGCTTGTTGCACCCAAGTCGACAGCAAAGAAATACTTTTTGTCTTCCATTATTTGTTATTTGGCAGTGGTTGTATTGAAAATTCTACGATTGCAAAGTTAGCGAATATCTCGTAAAAATTGGCATGGTAAAATGATTTTCTTGCTGAAAGTTTTGACAAGCCGAGGCCGGTTGCCATACACTGCGGGGGCGTGTGCGGCATCTGTTTTTGTAAAATAATGTTCACGTCGGTGCCGCGTTGGCCAACAACTTGTGTCTCAGTGCATTGCAATGCGGGCCGTTTGGCTTGTCAAAACCGGTCGTTTTGTCTCACGAAACGGGCCGTATGGCTTGGTCGCATGGGCCGTTTTTGGGCATTGCCTGCCGCTGGTGCCGGGCCGCACGGGTGTATGTCAATAAATAATGTCGGGCAGTGGCCGCTCCCGTGGCGGGCGCCGGCTCGCTTAGTGATGCCTTCCGCGAGGTGTAGGCGCGCTGTTACGGCATGCTTGGGTGGCTGTCTCTGAAAACGATTACGCATTTGTTTTTGACATATCGAGATTACAAATAGAATATTATTGCTAACTTTGCGGCGGAAAAAATCAAACTAATAAATAAGTACCTAAAATGACAACATTGACTATTGCTATTGTGGTGGTTTTCGTGTTTGGCTACTTGTGCATAGCCCTCGAGAGCTTCACCAAGGTTAACAAGGCAGCGGTGGCGCTGCTGATGTTTGTGGCTTGCTGGACGTTATTCATGGTCGACCCCGGCAGTTACGTGTCGGGGGCGGTGGGCGAGAATGTCGCTTCGGCCGTCAGCGAGGTGATGGAGCGCCACCTTGGCAGCACTGCCACCACGCTGTTTTTCCTGATGGGTGCAATGACCATCGTTGAGGTGGTCGACCAGAATGGGGGATTCAACTTCGTCAGGGGCATCATCGCCTCCAAGAGCAAGCGGGCGCTGCTGTGGCGCATTGCTTTCATCACGTTCTTCCTTTCGGCCATTCTCGACAACATGACCACTGCCATAGTGATGGTAATGATACTGCGCAAGCTGGTGGCCGACCACAGCGACCGCATCATCTACGCCTCGCTTGTAATCATTGCCGCCAACGCGGGCGGTGCATTCTCGCCCATTGGCGACGTTACGACCATAATGCTGTGGAACAAGAGCCTGATAACGGCCGGCGGAGTGATAAAGGAACTGTTCTTGCCGTCGGTGGTGTCGATGGTCGTGCCGGCCTATATTCTCTCGCTGTCGCTCAAGGGCGAGCTCTCGGCCGGCGGCATGGGCGAGTCTGTTGCCGTTCAGAGCGATTTCTCCGAGGGGCAGCGCAAGGCTGTGTTCTTCATCGGTGTGGGCGGCCTTATCTTTGTCCCGATATTCAAGTCTATAACCCACCTTCCTCCTTTTGTGGGCATCCTGCTTGTGCTCGGTGTGCTTTGGACGGTGACAGAGGTGTTTTACCGCAGGCTCGGCGACGGTGCCGACGAGAGCGCCCAGAAGCGTATTCTGCACATACTGTCGCGCATCGACATGGGCACTATACTTTTCTTCCTCGGCATACTCATGGCTGTGGCTTGCCTTGAGGTGATAGGTGTGCTGGCCATGGCGGGCGAGTGGCTCAACACAACGTTCGACGGCAACCACTATCTCGTGACCGGCATCATCGGCGTAATGTCGAGCATCATTGACAATGTGCCGCTTGTGGCCGGGTGCATGGGCATGTATCCCATGGCCGAGGTGGGCGACATGGCCCAGGACGGCATCTTCTGGCAGTTGCTGGCCTACTGTGCCGGTGTGGGCGGTTCGATGCTTATCATCGGCTCTGCTGCCGGGGTGGTGGTCATGGGCTTAGAGAAGATTACCTTCGTTTGGTATATGAAGCGCATCACGCTTGTGGCTTTCGCCGGCTATTTGGCAGGTATCGTGGCCTATTGGCTGGAGCGCACGTTCCTGTTCTGATGTATGTCGGCATGGCCCGGCGTTCTGCATGGTGAATGATTCCGGCCGGAAAGGGGTTTCGCCGTTTGGCTTTCCTCCCTTCCCGGCCTTTTTCTTGCCGCTTGTGGCCGGTTGGCCCGCAGTGTGAAAGGGGCGGCCGCACACTGATGCAACTCTGTGTGCGGCCGTTGTTTTTGTGCCTGTCGGGGTGCAGGCCATGCGTCGCTGGCCTGCGGTGGGGCCTACCCTGCCCGGTGGGGGCGGTGGCGGCGGCCACTGTCGCCATCGGCCGGTCGTGGCATTGTCGGCTGTGGCGTGCCGTGATTGTAAACTTGCTGTGGTGCGTTTGCCATCGTGCGGCCTGCAAGAAGGCAGGCTGCACGATGGCTGTGTTTCATGTCTCGTCATTCATGCCGTGCGCCGGTGTGTCCGGGCTCATGTCATTTGTGCGTGAAGGCACGGCATGGTTGCGACATGGTGATGTGAGGTTTGGTTTCTTGCCGGCTGGGTTGTGCAGCCTGCCTAACAGTCCGCCAAGGCGCGGCGGCGCGCGTTCGGGCCTTGGCTGGCGGCACGGCGCAGGCGTGTCATTCCTTCTGTCGGAAGTCGCTGGGCTTGCGGCCGGTCTTTATCTTGAATTTTGCCGAGAAGTAATCGGGTGAGTCGAAGTTGAGCCTGTAGGCTATTTCCTTTACGCTTAGGTTGGTAGTGCTGAGCAGTTCCTTGGCTCTTTGCAATTTCAAGTCCTGCTGGTAGGTTGCCGGGCTGAGCCCCGTGTACTCCTTGAACAGCTTCCTGAAGTTAGAGTAGCTGCACCCAAGCTCTTCTGCTATCTGCTGTATGGTGAGGCTGCTTTCCAAGGCTTCGCGTATGCGCAGGCGCGCTCTGTTGATCATGTTGACGTGGTTGCTGTTCTTTCCCAGCACAATGTTGCGTTCAAGCGCATACATCATGCCAATGAGATGGTTGACAATGCCGGCCAGCAACTGCTGTGCATGCGCTTCTTCCTTTGTGGCTGCATCGTAAGCCGACTTGTACAGCCTTACGATTTCGCTTGAAAAGCCAACGTGGTAGATGGGTTTCTCCCTGCTCAGGAAGCCGGCTTCCACTCGGTCGTCCATGTTTCTGCCGCTGAAGCCTATCCAATAGCTCTTCCAACCCACCTCGCGGCATGGGCTGTATGTGTGCCATTCGCCGGGGAAAAGCAGGAAGAGGTCGCCTTCCCTTATCTTTGTTGTGTTGAGGTGTGAACTGCAGAAGGTGCCTTCACCCTCCATGACGTAAAGCAGTTGGTACTCGTTGAGCGTGCGTCCCTTTTCAACATCGAAGTAATATCCGTCAGCATGGCCCTTCGTGGGGTATGGGTCGCCCGGGCCAATCTCTTCATATCCCACGGTGCTTATGGTGAGGCCCCATCGCAGGTCGTTTTCGTTGGCTACGAGATATTTGCTCTTTTGCATAATTGTTGAAGTCTTTCCGCCGGCCGGCAGTGCTTGGCCGTCATGCCAACAAGGCCGGCAGTATTGTGAGGTAGATCTGATTTGTAGATGGTCGTTGCCGTTTTCCCGTCAGTACGTCCGTGCCTACAAAGTTAATGGAAAGACGAAATATAACCAAAGGGAAGCCCTATAAATTAAGATTTATTTGTCTTCTTGATGGTAAATTCAAACCTCAGCCCGCCTTCAATGTTGTTGGCTGCCGATATTGTTCCGCCGTGCAGGATGACCGCGTTTTTCACTATTGCCAGCCCAAGTCCCGTTCCCCCGAGCTTGCGGCTGCGCCCTTTGTCCACCCGGTAGAACCGCTCGAACAGGCGCCCCAGGTGCTCGTATGGCACGCCCACGCCGTTGTCGCTGAACGTGAAGTGCCATCTGTCCATGTCTGCGCGCGCTGTCAGCGTTATGGTGGTGCCTTCGCCGGCATACGAAGTGGCTCTT
>NZ_JAMBLP010000036.1:0-24635 GCF_023336985.1 Marseilla massiliensis
TTACAATGTTTTTATTTTCTCTTGTGCGACAATGATTGCATCGTTGCAGAGTTCACGTTCTTGTTCATTCTCAACTGCATCAATGAACTTATCAGCCAACCACAAGATGAGCATTTCCTTTTCATCCTGATGCAGATATTTTGCAAGCTTGATGACCTGCTCACGCTTTGCTCTTCTGTCACCTCGCTCTATTTTACTAAACATCGGTGTATCAATTTCCAGTACTGCTGCTAACTGTCGTTGCAACAAACCTTGCTCTTCTCTGAGCTCTTTAATCTTATTTCCGAATAACATATCTATATCAACTTTTATCGTTAGCAAGTTGCCAGCAAGTTAAGCATATTTCTTATTGTATTGATTATCAGTATTTTAATATTGTTATTAAACTTTTATATGACATCTCAGCAAGTTACAGGCAAGTTAAATCTAAGCCCAAACAGGGATATATTTCATATATCTTGGAGCTGTATTTGGATCAAGTACTTTTATTAAGTTCTTTCCAATTGCCTCTTTAATTAATCTTGAGGAGCTGCTGGATGATGTTTCTGGAATGCCAAATCTATCTCTAAGAGACTTATTCGTCAATGCATCACCTTGTATATACATTAAACAGGCATGGAGATAGCATGACCATAGTTTATCTTCCATCGGGATATTGCTAAATTCCATTTTAGAGAAAAGAGTGACCTTGGTGCTATCTTGAAATACTTCTATACGAGGAGCAGGAAGATATTGAGCCTCACAAGCCAGCACCATTCTGTCCCATCCACGGCCAAGTTCCTCACACATCTTCAAACGACGCATGAGGGAAGCAAGTTTTTCGTTTCTCGACTTCGGAGGATTATCAATAATACGAAGTACATCTACCAATGGTGTTCCAGGATTTGTAACCTCGATACGATTGTCAAATATCTCCACTACAGGAGCAGCTCCAGTTATATATAGATCTTGGTGAATAAGGCTGTTCGCAATAGCTTCTCTTACTGATGGTAAAGGGAATTTACTTGTTGTTGACAATTGAATGGCATTTACATCCTCGTTGCTAGGCAATAAAGCATTCACATAGCGCACGATATTCTCAAAACAAACTGCATAGCCCTGTACAAATAATTCCTCTTTCCGAATCAGCAGTCTATTGATTCCATTATACTGAACTACGCGCATCGCTTTACGTCCTAATCTTGCAAATTCATTCAAGTCCTTTGCAAAAAGAAGAGCACCTAAATTTGTTATTGAATAGAGACCATTGTCCTGAATCTTGATAATTTCATCCTCGTTCAGATAATGTACTACAGCATCCTTTTCTGCAAGCTGTGGAATCTTAAGTAAGGTAAAGTACGCATCCACTTGAAGCAATCTAATAATATCCTCATACCTTTGGTCTGTTTTTACACAAACATCTTCAAACTGGGCATGTCGCAACTTATCCCATAGTTGAGCACGGAATACAGGAAACTCATGCAACTTCTTTGTATAGCTGCCACTACGAATATAATCTATCTTCTGAAAGGCGACAGGCTCATTGAGTGCTTTATGAATCCTAATCAACTCTACGTGCTTACCGTCTATATCTGTATTATAGAACTCAAAATCAGCATTCTTAGAAAGAAGATAGCGAAGCCAGTTCTCCAACTCCTGTTCACCTTTTTTCTCAAGTTGAAGGCGTACCTTGGTGCCCACTATATCATGACTGCTATCATCTATGCCCCATATCATATAAGCATAATCACGATCGTTCAAAGTAGCACTATTTGCAAGAGCGCTAATATCCTCACCAACCATTGTTGGCTCACAATTGTTATGCTTAAACTCAACCCAGCCAACTTCTTTGGGAAGCTTGCAAAGTTCTTTTACCAGTATGTCGATATTTCCAATCATATGAACGTATAATTATAAATAATCTCACACCCCCCAACATTTAATCTGCATTATGCAAGGACTCTAATTCTCTTTGTTTCTCTTCAATAGACGCATCGTCAGGAAAAACCTTTATAAATATTGAATAGTATAAGATCTTTTTTCCTCTAGTTGTCATTGGAAACTGATTTGTGTCATGTAATTGCAAGTCTGCAAACTTGTTTACATATTTGTCAAATGCATTTTTTTCAAATTTCATGTTATTATCTATAGATAATATATCTTTAAGTATTTTCATTAGTGCCTCGAAGCCTACAGTTGACTGTAAAACATTTGTTGGCTTAGATTTCGTATCATACTTCCAAAGTGATGAAAAATAGTGTTGTATTGATGAAAAATAGTAAAACAAACAGTCTGATATTGAAGAATCATCGTCGGTTGCATAGAACTCTCTAAAAGGAAGCTTCTTTGTGCCACTGTATCCTTTGAGCTCCTTACGCTTCCTAAAACGATCGTTTTCGGCCTCTTTCGATGATTCTGAGATAAAGGACACTATTCTCTTTATCATTGTAGATTGAGAGAGTGGTGGAATAAAAGTTCCATCATAATCATTTCCATATAATTTTATTCTATTATAAAAAGGTGATTTGGGATGCCCATTCAAAGCGAGACAGACTTCCAATGCAGTTTTGTATGGACTGTCATTTTCTGTTAGTCCAAACAAACTGTATACTAGATCCTGAGACACTCGTTTTTGGGTTCTGTTAATTGTTGAAAAAATCATCGCCTGATACTCAAGGCTTTTATCCATAAAGCATGATATTACAATATCCATATTTAATAGGCGATTGAACTTTTCTTTATAACTTATACCATCAGTTCCAACATAATCTGGGTTCTTGCTTAATCGTTCCAATGCCAATTCAATACCACGGATTCTATGTTGTCCATCAATAATTGTAACATAGATGTCATAGGAATCCTCTCCACATTTCGCTTTACTAATACCTTCTATGACTTCTTTTTTGAATGAAATGGTAACAGTATTATTATCGAAAACCTGACTATCAATAGCAGACAATGGAATCCCTAATACAATATTTGTTGGAAACATTGCTGTTTCATCATTGATTAGAAAATCTGCTATTTGATTGGCTCTGGAAGTTTCAACATGACGTTGAATGGTTTCACTGTATACAGGTTTGCCATTATCATCAAAGTCAACGACAAGTCTTTCTGTAAACATTGTATATTTAAGGAGATCTTGTATCTTGGCTGTTCCAATTATAAAATCTTGCCCATTTTGGTATACAGGAAATCCTTTTATTTCTATTTTGTGATTACTCATGAGTTCTATTTTTAATTATTCCAACATTTACCATGTTTATTCCTAGAATTAGCTTCTATATCTTCTCCAAATGTTTTGTCATTTAGACATCTGTTATCATATTGTGATATAACCCAGACTATCCATGAAATCACTATACATATAAATGCAGGCCAGCTTATCTTATAATAATACGAAATAAAAGTAAGCAATATAGGCAACACAATACATACAATTGGAGATACCTGTGCTAAACTACTTTTGTTTTTTGTATCATTAAAATAAAGAAGAATTGGTACAATGGTAGGAATTGCAAGAGCCAAAGAGTATGTAATCACATTTTCGGTTATAGACCATAAGTCTCCTTTATTATTAATAAATTGGAATAAAGACGCAAACACACCTAGCCCTCCAATGAATACAGTGTAAAAAAGGAAATGAATGGTAAAACTTGTACACCATGGTTTTTTAAACCTTTCCCATAGTTCTCCGAAGATAGAATCACTATTATAATTTATAATATGCATAAGTATCTTTTTAAAGGTCCTGAAGTATGTCTACAAATACAGTTGGAGAAGAAAATGAAATACGCTCCACTTGCCATTTTTTATACAGATAGTCAAAACCAGCATTTGCATAACCTTCAATTTCGTTTTCGAGAGCACGCAAGAATTTTGCTATGGTTTCATCATCTGCATTTTCCAAATCAATCCACTCATAGCCGAAGCTGCCAGAACGATTGAGCATCATCATAATGATGTAGTCACGAATCTGAGCTGGCTTCCACTTGTACATTACGGCAAACTCTGTTGTTGCCTCCTGCGCTTCAAAATACTTTGGCCTGCCAAGGCGAACGCCTATGATGCAGGCATACATAAATGTTTGGTAGAAAGCACCGAACTGTGCAATATTACCTGTACCAGTCTTCTCGCCTTTATTTGAGATGGCTTCTATCATTGCACGATATTTGTCGCTGTAGTGAGGACGTAGATCAAGTATCTTTTCTTCTAATTTTGAGCTATTCATAATCGTTTGTCTTATTCAGAATAACATTTTTTCTTTGTAACGAGGTTTGAAGAATCAGCTTTCTCTTCAACATAATTCACGTAGAATGTACCATCAAGTTCATTACGCTGCATGCGTTTTGCAATCTCAAGGCCTCCCGGAAGGATGAGCTGTTCAGAATCAGGATCATACAAATCCTTAATCATAATGATGCTCTGGCGAAATACCTTTGGAGCGATGTCAAGGAAGTTGTTGATGAACTTGATGCCAAACTCCGAGAATGGCGCATCTGAAATGAATGGATAGTCAAAACTCTGATTATTTTCCTTTGAGGAAATAATTGACATCACAATAGCCAATTGTTTCATGCGCTGGAAACCAGTACCATTACCAAAGAGTTCTTCGCCTTTGTCATCTACAACCTTAACGCGAACAGTACCACCATCTTCACGTTCGAAATGCAAATTTCCACCAAGTGTCTGATTTCCTGCCGTCAAATCACGATACATTTTGTTCGCAACCGTCTGAAGGTTGTTGACAATGTTGGTAAAGATGCGTTCCTTGGTATCGGCAAACATTTGGGCGATGCATTGCATGTCGTTATACAGCTTTTCTGCTTTCCTGACAGGTGAACTATTCTGCCTTTTATATAGTTCCTTCCGAACCTTTTCTAATTTGTCTGACCAAAGATTTATTTTTCCAGTATATTTCTGAATCTCCTCGTTCTTGTCAGAAATGGTCTTCTTTGCTTGGTTATATCCAGAAAGTGTCTTACGGTCTTCTTCAGGAGTCGTATTACCAGCTCCGACCAATGCCATCTCACTTTCTTTCTGTTCAACGACATTCTCCTGTGCAGCAATTAGATCATCCAGGTCGAAGATGCTATTCATGTAAGCCTGATAATCTTCTGCAATTTTAGGAATGGTAGTTTCGTAAAGTCCTGTTGTTTTCTGTATCTTACCATAGTATTGCATGAACGAATCAGAGGCATGCATAGCCTTACGTGGACGCTCCATAATCTTTTTTATGTGAAGCCAAGGCTCAGAATTTCTTGGTGCCTCGCGGTCACAAACTTCGCAATGACAGCGTTCGAGCATTCTTTTGAGCGATGGCGTATCAGGAGAACCCTCAGGCAAGAGTATGTCAGGATTCTCCATGATTTTCTTTTGAGCAAGTGCTTGACTCAACGCAATACGGAAGTCATCAAAATCACTTGTTTCGCCCTCTAATCCCATAAGTAGCCAAGGACAATTCTCATCAAATAAACGGCTTGTTATTGATTTTTCCAGCTCCTCCTTTTTCTTCTGAAGATTCTGTAATTTTTTTTGCTCTGATTCATACTCATAACGAAGCTGTTCACGCTTTTTGCTTGAATAGAACTCTGCTTCAAACCGCTGCTCTTCTTCCTTGGCGCGAACAAGTTCCTGACGTGCCAGGGCAATCTTTGCTTTCGCGTCCTCAATCCACTTTTCGTGATTGTCACGATCTTGCTGGAGTGATGTAATGGCTTCATCAGCAGAGTTGTTTCTCTTCTCCTCTGCTCTGTATTCTTTCTTTGCTTCACCAACTAGATCATTTGCCTTGTCACACATCTGAATAAGGTTGTTCATGTCAGCAAGTGCATTAATCGTGTTCTCCAAACCTGTGAGGGTTGAAAGATCAACAAGGCGCTCCATCGACTCGCCTTGCAGTAAAGAGTATTTTTCCATATCATAAGGAATTTGCTTTCGAATAATCTCTGCTTTCTCATCCTTATCCATTATGAAGTTATCCTCATTGTTAATGGTGTGCTGCACATCAGTATTAGCATTGTACAACCAGTCATTCTCTTTGGTACAATGAACCGATTTGGTCACAATGTAACGTTCTCCATTGTTCTCATAAACGATTCGTACACCCATTGTGAAATCATCACTTTCACGACGAGCCTTACCCGACATCATCTTGAAATACGACTCGTTGACGGGATAAATTTTCTTGTCATCAGAATCATACACCTCATCACGCAATATCCACAGGAAGCCATTGTAAAACTTTGACTTACCCATATTGTTGTCAGCATTAATGATGTTTATACCCTCGGTGAAGGTATAAGTGTTATCTTCGTAACTTCCATAATAATTATAGAAGTTGCAGAAACAAATTGATCTAATTATTGTACCCATAGTATGCCAAGAGTTTAGTCAGATACTTTTTTCATTATGCCCTGGAATGTAGCAGGAATGGTGCGACGATTAGCCACACAGTTAATTACATCCTTGATGATTTCAATAGGAGTATGGTCGGAAATGCCAGTATAAGAAGCAGACGATGCCTCCTCCTTAGTTATGCCGAAATGTGTCTGAAGCTCTTCGGACTTCATTACTTCTTTGAAGATTTCTTGTGGTTCCATATCTTGTTGTTTTATTATTCATCTTCGTTCAATACCATGCCATTGAGGTCAATATCGTAGAAACTGATTACTTCGTCGAGCGTATCAAGAGCACCAGTATAGTAATTACTTGCAAGAGAGCCAAAATTAGCAACTCTTCTCATTTCATTCTCGACCAAATGTTTTTCCATTGTCCAGAAACGTCGCTCATAATAAGGAGAAGAAAAATCTGGCACAACGATAATATCGTAAATCCAGGCAAACCGCTTGTCGTCATGCTTGCGCAACAATCGACCTCTTCGTTGGATAAACTGTCGAGGATTGCCGGTACTTGATGTGAATATGCCATACTCTGCACGTGGCACATCAACGCCCTCGTCCAAACAGTTCTTAGCAAAGAGCACGTTAAGCTGTCCATTTGCAAAGGCTTCAAGTTTATGTTTACGCATTGCCTTTGAGTCAACACCTGTGTAAGAATTGCATGTGGTATTCGGAAATGTATACTTCAGAATACACTGCATCTGTTTCAGAATGTATTCGTCAATCGCTTCGTCATCGGCTTCGTCAGAACGTGTGCGTTTACCTGCTGCCGAATAAACAAAGCAATATTTCAGTTTGTCTTCGCCAATCTCCTGTATGATTTGACGGAAGACATCCATCTTGTTGCGTGCTTTATGTAGGATGTTCTTTCTTACGAGTAGGAGTTTCCTTGCGCGTTCTGGGTCAGAGAATCCTCCCTTTGAACCATTGTAAAGTTGGACAAGCTGTCTTGTGATTCTTGCATACTCTTCCATTTCCGATTCCTCTAGCTTTGCCAGATATGGGAAATAATGATAAGGCATCAGTCGTTCTTCACGAATGGCCCTGCGCATAGAAAAACTGTACGTGTATGGATGTGTATCGTTGAAGAAACTTTCTATTTCGCGTGTGCCTTCCTCATCGTAGATTCGATTAGGTGTGGCAGACAGGGCAATTCGTCTTTTTATTGTGAGACGATGAAACGCCTGTCTTACGGATGCAGAACCAATGTTGTGCGCCTCATCGGCTATAAGTAAAGTTCCTTCTGAGAGTTTTGACAAAAGTACCTGAAAGTCTTGCATCACAAAAGATTGGTAGGTGGAGATGATTACATAATTCACATTACGTCCACACCTCATCTTTGTGACCACCTGCATTACATCCTGCTTCCAACGATGGTTTTCTGAGGATACCTTGATGATATTACGATAGTTGAAGTTGGCAACCTCGTTGCCCCATTGCTCAACTAGAGCAAGTGAAGGTACAAGTATCAACAAATGGTAGAAGCCATCATCCTTATACTCTTCAAGAGCGCAATTAAGTGATGTGATAGTTTTACCTGTACCAGTTGCCATGGCGAATACTCCTTGTTTGCCACGTTTTGCCCATGCCTCATAAGCATCAATCTGATATTGACGTGGACCATCCTTGAACTTCTTTGGAAAATATGGCTCATCAAAAGCTGATTCTGCTTCCTCTTTTGCAATTTCTTCCATCACTTCATTCTCCAAGCGAATCAACTCATCAACATTCTCAGTCGGATATTTTTCGACAATTTTACGGCAAAACTCATCAGCAGAGTAAACCAATACATCTTGGTTCTGCCCATTCCAAATGCTATCGAAATCATCTTGGTAACACTTTATACGTTTTTTTGCTTCTTCATTATGCCAAGAACAGACGCAGTCAATTGCTTCTATGTTCCGAGTGAGACCTGCTGCTGTAAGGTTCATTGAACCATTAAAAGCTACCTTGTTATCGTAGAAATCGGTAAAGATGCCAAACTTTTCATGAGCAATACCACTTTCCTTAAGTAACACTATCTTTATCTCTATGCGATTATTAGCAATAAGATAAGAAAGACATTGAAAAAAGAGCTTATCACGATGCGAGAAAATCTGCAAAAGCTTATCGTATGAATTAAGCATGTAGTCTTCAAAACCTACATAATCTCCATTTTTCAAAAGATTGTAATCTTCTTCCGTGATATTCGGATTGATGTACATACGCATTCTGCCGACATTTTTTACAAAGTGGGCAAAACCACATGCAAGCACATTAAAACAAGCACTACTGAAATATCCTAAGCCAAGGTCAAGGGTTGAACTATTGGACAGCGCCTTGGTGAAAAACTCTGTAGGTTTGTGTTCTCGTTTGGTAGAATAACGCAATTCGAAATCCTGAGTGCGAAGTTCTGTCTGCACAGCACTGTAAACAATAGAGCTGTCCTCACACACCTTATTAGCATTCGGGTCGTAGAAATACCCATCTTCACCTTTTTTGCGTCCTTTAAGATACCGAGCTTTTACACGCTTCATATAACCATCGTACGGAATACTGCATAACCCCCATGTCTCATTATCAAAGTGGATGAAAACTTCTTTGTCCTGGCACAATGAAGATTGAAGATTTCTTCTCGTTGTCGGTTTCTTGTTGTGTAAATTCACATAAGCAAGGATGTCTAACAGTTTCTGTGGTTCTTCAGGATGGGCTTCAAGAAAATCCTTCACCAATCCACGAATAGTTTGTACTGGTTGCTTATGTAGCTCCTCTTTCTTGGCTTTCGGAATGAAGATGTTATCATCCGGATCAGAACTCAATTCGTACTGGTCATAAACCTCCACTTCAAGTACACTTGCAATCTTTGAACTCAAAGTGAGGTCATAATCCTTCCAAAGGTCAGGACGTGATTCAATCCAACTCTCCAGCTTTATACACTCGTCGCCCTTAGCAGATGCTAACATCTGCCTGAACGCTTCGTGAAACTTGTCAAAGTCAAATACGTCAGCGTAATTCATTCTGAGGGTGAGGTCTATCATAGTTCTTCTAGTCCTTCGTGTATGTGGTCAAACAGGTAGTCAAAACCTACGAGGTTGGGATTGTCTTTTACGTCTGCGGCTATACGCTCCAAACCATCATCAAGGTGCATCTTGAAGTAGCGAGGAAGATCTTTGTCAGTATCCTTGATGCCGTAGTGAGCACACACCATGGCAACGTACAATGGAAAGAGATTACCGAAGAGCACGCTCTTGCTGTACTCCTTACCTCCTGCATCTTTTATCTCGGTTGGTTGGAACTTAATACCACTTTTCAGCGAGTATGCAATGGCAATACGTGCAATCACATTCTCTGCACCCAAAGCAAACTTTCGAGTGAGTTGTGTTACAAGTTCCTTGTTCTTGGCGCTTGTCTTTATCTGTGCTATTGCTATCATACTCGTTTAGTAGTTATAATCGTCAAACAAATGCTCTGCCTTCGCTGCTTTGAATTCAGAGCGTGTTGTATCATTCGTAATGAGTGTGGTACTACCCACAAATGGAAGCATCATATCCATTTCTGACTTTGTCAACTCCTTATGCAGAAGCGGGAAGAGGACAACCTGCTCCGATATTGACGGGTAGAACTCCGTAATAATCTTAGAACTGTGGCTCTTGTCGAATTTCTGCAAAGGTGAGTCGATGAATACAGGGAACTTGATGCTACTTTCATCTACAAGGGATTTCAGCAGAGATGTGGCATAAAGCTGTTTCTCGCCCTTTGAGAGCTTGTCCTTATCTATTTCATCGCCTTCGGGAGTAAACAGCAGAATATCCATAGCATCAGCATCAATTGTAACCTCGACTCGCCCGATGAAATCTTCCTTGTGCATGAGCAAATTGAGGGCTGTCTTGATTCTGCGTTCCAAAGATGACTTTTTGTTTTGTTTCAAAGACGAAAGAAATGTGTCAAGTTCGCCTATAAGCTGGCTGGCGAGAACATCCTTCTTTTCGTCTGCATCATCCACACTAACACGCTTGCTCAAATCCTTTATCTGTTTTTCGAGTGTGGCGAGTTTCAGATTTGATTCGCCTGTCTTTTCATGCAGTTTACGGATGGCATCATCAGTTTCCTGAATTGCTTTTTCCGTATCGTTCTTCTTCGAGCGCAGTTGCTTGATGACCTCGTCACTTTCCTTGCTGTGGATGTTTGAGAGGCGACGAGAATTGCGCTCCAGCATTACCTTGTTCTTGCGGTAATTCTCTGCCAGCGTTTCAAACTCTATTCGGTAAGTCGTTGTTATGCTGTTATAGACGGCTTCAATTTCTGCAAAGTCATCATCGCTGAGAATCATCTGTGGTTCGCGGTCAGATTTCTCACCACGATATTTTGCTACAATAGCATCAAGCTTCTTGGTGGCATCATCCTTACTCTTCTTCTCGATAGGCAAGGATGCAAGCATGGCAAGAAGCTCCTTGCTGAGCGAATCAAGCACATGGTTCTGGGCAATCGAAACGTTGTTACTGCTGATGGTATCGTGATCTGCTTTGGCAAGTTCGTATGCCTGAGCAAACACGTTTCCGGCAATGGCAAATGGTGCGTAGTCAATGAATTGCTTGAGCTTGCCCTTCATTTCCACGTCATTCTTCTTGCAGGTTTCAATGATGACCTTTACACGATTTATTTCCTCTGACTTCACGCCACTACCTTCGCGTGAGAGCTCTGTCTGTAGTGAAGTGTCCTCTTGGCGAAGCGTAGTAAGCTTGTCGTTAAATTTTTGAATCTGCTCTTCAATCTCTGTAGCCTTCTTGTCGGCATCCTCCTTTTGTGCAAGGAGTTTTTCAAGTTCGTGACGCAATCCAATGTCACGTGACTTCTTGCGATAGCGAAGGCGAAGACTTTCAAGGTTTGACTTCAAATCCTCGTATTTGCGGATGCCGAGAACTTCCTCGTATGCACGACTCAATCTACGGCGGTCGGCAATGGTTCCTGTCTCTGCAAGCTCAACAACTTCCTCAGAGTCGAAGAAGAATAGACGTGCAATGTCCTTGTTCAGGATAAAGTCATTGATGAAAACGTCAGGTCCTATTTCATCGGTCAGCTCATTGCGCACTCCATCAATCATTATTTCCACCTGTTCCTTCTGGAGGATAGAATCATAGCTACGAATTACGTCAATCACACGGCAAGGAATGGCAGGAATGGCAAGCTCCGAAAAACGGATGGTCACGCTGTAAACCGAATCCTTCTTGATCTCTTCAAATTCATTGGTGTAGCCATGTTTCTTGATGAGAGCAGTAATCTCTGGAGTAAGACTTGCCTGATAACGCTTGGCGGCGTTGATGTTCAGATTACTCTGAAGAAGTGCGTTGTAGTTGACATTGGCATCCTGTCTTGATGCTGGTACGTCACCCACAAAGCGGCCATAGAGACACCAAAGCAGCGAGTGCAAGAATGTGGTCTTACCAAAGCCGTTCTCGCCACATACGAGGTGTACGTTCTTCTCCTTGTTGAGAGCAAACTTTATGGTATTCACGCCTTCATAGAGGCGGTAGTTGTTCAATGTAATGCTCTGTATAATCATGCCTTTGCCTCCTTCTCTTTGATGAATGAATCCAATCGTTCCTCAATGTCATTCTGCAAACCAAACTTGCGCATCAGTAACACCTTGCTCTTCTGTAGGGCAAGGAGTTCTTGGATGAGCTGGAAATGCTGAGGGTCGGTGCATGATTTCTCCAGAATGAGACGCTCTTGCAAACCAATTTCAAAATTAGGTATGGTGTAGCCGTAAACTTCATTATAAATATCATTGACGGTAGTGGAGAAGTTGCCATCACGATACCAAATGACCTGAATGGCAATAAGTTCCTGATTCGTAATAAGGATGACGCTAGAATGTCCTTCCTGTACAGTCTTCTGCGTTTGTAACAACTCGCGGAGCATTTGAATGCGATACTCCATAGTGTAGTTGCCAAGATTGTGGCCCGTTTCATCAACTGCACGCTGTCCATTTCTACGAGTATCACAACGAAGTTCTGAGACATTACGATTCTCTACCAAACTGTTTCGGAATTCGAGAAGTGGTTTCATCCAGTCGACACCGTTCTTGATAAGCGAAGACATTGACTTGTCTTCTTTTACCACAGTGCAAATCCAGCAGCCGAAGCGGCTTTGCCCACAACTGCGGTGGCTATCATCTGTCACAACTGTTGGGCATTCGTAGTCATCTGCTGAAGCATCTAAGTAGATGTTAAAGAGTATCTTATTGTCAAACCCCCATGGTGAAGGGATGGAATTAATAATCCACCAAACCTCTTCCAGCATCAGCTCTTTAATAGGAGCATATGTGAAAGTGTTTGGATTGAGGGGGTGCTTTGAAAGTCGATGTCCCTTGATTTCATGTCGGCGAATACTGCGTTCACGTTGCTGGCTCTCAGTCAGGCGAGTGCCTACAAGCACAATCGCCTCACCATCAGCCACTACTTGGTCTGTGATAAACTTAGAAGTCGGCTTTATTTTCATTTTTTCTGTGCAGAAACGGAACGAATTATTAGGTACGGGATACCCTTTTCCAATAACGCAACTCCAAAAAGTATCTTCTAGTTGTGGTGTAGTTGTCACCACTTGTATAGGCATCATCTGTTCACGTGCGGCATCGCCAATCTTCAGAAGCACGGTAGAAACATACTCTTCGATGATGGGATTTTCCACCATTGTATCGTTACAAACCACATACACACGTCTGCGCAAAGGCTTCCTATCTTCTCTTAACTCCTGCATGGCTATCCAAGTAAGCATCAGAAGAACAGTGGAGTCTTTGCCTCCAGAAAAACCAATAATCCATGGACGGCAGTTGATGTCTGCTTCCATGTACTGATCCTTTAGTTCATCTATAATAGCACGAACTCTCTTTGATTTTATCTCTGACTTCATGCTTTTTTTGAGTAATTATATTGATTCATAATTATACTATTACTTGTACTTTGGCTCTGGATATTTCTCTTTCCAATCCTTGCCGTAGATTTTATTTATGTAATTGTTCGCACCTTCATATAAAAGGTCAAAAACCTCATCGTCAGAAATGCCATTTGTTTCAATGAGTCCATTAATGCCCCATTCATCACAGCCTTCTGGAAAGAACTCCTCATCTGGCTCAAACCAAATATCCAACTCATTATTATAAAAAGAGTGGCTTGCTTGGTCACTGATATCAATGCATTTTGGGTTAATCTTGCCATCAATCATATCTTCTCCCCAAGATTCTGTATCTTTTTCCATGCTTTCTGCTTGTGACGAAGCCATGTCATAACCAGCTTCTATCAAAGCTTTACGCAATGATTCAGTCTTCTGCTCTTGTGTGAACACTTTTGTATCACCCATCTTTATCTGTTTTCTATTTTACACCAGAGTTTGGCAATGTAGCACCTAACATCTGATAATAGATTTTCAATTATACGAATTTTCTTATTCTGAATTGTCAAATTTTGGATACAAAGATAATGATAAATAATGTAATAACCATAAGAAAACATAAAAACGTGCTGAATATGAGCGAATTTAAGAAAAGGTCAACTATATATAACACTTTTACTATAGCTGACCTTTTAGGGTAGATGTATCAAACTCTTTTTAGGTATGATTCGAGTAGGAGTTCATTCACTGAAAACATCATCTCCATGGTATGTGTTTTTGATGTCCCTTTGTTTGGATATTTTATGTCTTTATATAGACATATAGAAAAACCATGCAAACAAAGACTGTTATAACAATGCAAAGGACTTTCAACCAAAAAGAAGAGAACCAGATGCCATCATTATTAACCAACATATCCTTAATCCGTCTCTCATAGGATTCTATTCTCTGTTCTTGTTTGGCACGATGAGTTTCAAAGGATTGTTCCTCTTTGGTTAAAAAATCTGAGGTGAGATTCTGTAGTTGCTCCAAATGTTTGGGTATAATTTTCGCTTCAAACACAGTATTATGTTGTGCTTCTACAATTGCTTTACAAATCCCAGAGACTATATTATCCGAGCTGGCAACAGCAGAATTGAGAGCTGATGTGGCTTTATCTAAAGTGATCGAAGCTTTGCGGAGTTCATCAGTCGCTTCCTGCAATCTCCTATTGGCAGCTTTAAGTTCAGCCAACCGTCTATCAATATCAGCTGATACTGTATTGACCTGATTCTCATTATCTATCTCGTTCATCAGGCAGTTTATGTCTATACCGTTGTTTTTTGATTTTCCAATACTCATGTCTGTTATTATTAGTTGAATTGAAAATTATCTATGAATACCTTTTCTGCGCCTGCATATGGCGTTTGCCATCTTTGCACAACGGTGGGCCCATTTAATGTCATCATCATCCTTGTCGCGTCCCCAACCGGTAGTGTCTGATGAACCGCCACCACTGGAAGCTGCCATGCTTGTGGCAGCCTCCAGGTAACCGGCAAAGAGAAGAAGAGCAGTATGCTGTATCTCTTCAATCTTTGCGAGGGGATGGGCTTCTTCCAAAGAGCACTCCTCACGGATGATGTTGTCGGAGGCTTCCGGTATGTCCACATGATAACTGTGATAGTTGTCAGTTGCAATATCGTAGTGTTTTACTACTAGTTGCAGAGTGTCCTCATGTCGTTCAGCAGGAGCCGGAGTTGCTGACCGTAATTGCTCAGAATTTGGCTTCGATGGATAAGACTTACTCTCCTCCGGATGCAACTTACGCCATGTGTTCTCTATCTTAGAAGGAGTGAGGTTACGCCCGATGCCCAACACAGATGATTTATAAATGGAGTTACCACGTTTCACTGAATAGCCGTGTATTCCACCTTCGTCCTTTTCTTGCAGGTGCACTCCGTAGCCTCGTTTTATCAGTTCAATTTTATATCGCTGCCAACTGAATACTTCCATAGAACGGAGTATCTCCA
Organism: Marseilla massiliensis; assembly: GCF_023336985.1. Classification (NCBI taxonomy): domain Bacteria; kingdom Pseudomonadati; phylum Bacteroidota; class Bacteroidia; order Bacteroidales; family Prevotellaceae; genus Marseilla; species Marseilla massiliensis. The sequence goes on from NZ_JAMBLP010000036.1 coordinate 15,257, forward strand.
TACAACAGTCTGAGATCTCTTTCTTGTGATGTTCACTGATGTTCTCAGACTGAATCCAGCCCCTCCGTTCGTTGATGATATTTGCAGCTCTAGCAGCCCTCTCTCCAATCAGATGGCCGTCATTGACATGGCATTCCATATCCACACGATTGGCATCAATGTGCAGGTGAAGTATGCCACTCTTGGAATCATGATGTAAGGCAACAACATATTGAGAACCATTCAGGTTGGTGCATTTGGATGATGCCCGTTTGGTCTTCTTGGACAGATCTATCGAATCGAATGTCTGTATGAACTCGTTTGCCAAACGTAACCAATCGTCCATCGTCCAGTTCCGGCTTTCTTCTTCAGCAGGGGAAACTTCAATTCTTATCACGGTCTCTTTAAGTGGTCTTCTCCTTTGGAGTTGTGCAGCAAACTTTTGCTGGTGAAGCATCATTCTTCTGTACATGGCTTCAGGTGAGATGTTGTCAGGCAAGTGGTTTACCTTGACTAATTCAGCCCTGTCCTTATTCACAGAATAAGTTATGGCATTCTGGCCATGTGAAATTGTGGCGGCTTTTGCAATCATATCGGGTAAGTATTTTTATTCGGTAATGTATTCTTCTATCTGTTTCCATCGTATGATAAGCTGTGCGGCAGCTTTCATCCATTGCTCCACAAATCGGGTGTCTTTGATATACATTACCCTTTTGTCAGCCTGTATGGACTTTAAGGCCGCTGAAATGCGAACAAGGTCTCCTCGTGCATCCGCAAGGCTACACAATGCCTCCACCTCTCGGTCAGTCAGCCGCCGACGTGGATGCTGTCCCAAAGCCGTGCGGCGTATGTAGTTGCTTAAAGACAATCCGCAGGTTTCGGCGAGCTCTGCAGCCTTGGCGTATTCCTCTTCCGTCACTCTTGCTTCAAGCCTCAGTTCGCGTCTGACGACTTTCCTTTTCTTCTTATCGTCTTTTCCTTCATCGGTATTCTTTTTCATATTCTGGTTCATTATAGTGGGTGAGATCTTAAATTAAAAATGGACAGCCCGGTGGGAGCTTGCGACTGCCGGGAACCGCTTATGTTGTACGGGTGAGCAAAGCGAATTTGTGCGACATAGGCACTTCTTGCAAGCTGATATAAGAAAGTTCTGGACATCCTTTAGATTATAATGTGTCACGCTTTTCAATCTGAGAATTGAAGTCGGCGGATTTTTCCTCAGCCAAAGACTGGCTCTGATAGGGACGAATATCTGATGGCAGCCCGCTTGTTCCTTCAACTTTATTATCTGCTATCTGGATGGGGATATTTCCTGCCGTTTTGCTGACCTGATTGTCAGATGGGTTAGATGGTAGTCGGCTATTGTTATCTGCAGAATGACAAGGTCTTTCGTCACTGTCACCATGTCGGTCTTTCATACGTACATAAAATGGATTGTCTATGCGTATTTCATCCTTCATCCATGCCGATACACATTTTAAAGTATGGATACTCGTTCTGTTGCTCTGAACAGTTGTGACAATATCAAGCTGGTTCATTTTGTCGAGCAATCTTGAGATTGTTTTCTTGTCATAACCCAATTGATTGGACAATTCCACTTCCGATAAGGCGGCCTGACCAATATGCAATGTTGTAGCAAAGCCCTTTTTGGAAAACTCTGTTTCTGCAAGTACAGTAGCTTCAATAAGCCGATACAGAATCTTCATTCTGTCTATGCCGTACTTACTGTCTGCCAGATAACTGAGCTGTTCTGACGAGAGTATTATACAATAATTCATTTGCTTGTTCATATAAATTACGGATTATAGATGATTCAACATTAGTGTAGCCAAAAATGAAATCAGCGACGCCATCCCTGTCCTCTTTCTGGCATATAATATTCCTTATCATAAGCTATATGATCAAGTATATTCTGTAACCGGTCCAGCTGTTGGCCGTCAAGCGCCCGAATAGCTTCTATCGTTATTCTCTGCGAGGCAATTCTTCTATGCTCACAATTTGTTTCAGACATACTGCCGTCACCGTCAGCATATACGCTATGCAAGTAATCATTTACAGCCATCGTCTGCTCTTTGCTCGGGAAAGTGGATGGGTGACGGTCTTGAACATACTCTACCATGTGGCTAACCGCATTTGCCAGTAACGGATTATATTCGCTGATAAGTTCAATGAGTTCTTCCTTTCTCATGATTATGGTCTCTGTTAAGTGATAATTAAATTTGTGATTTGTCCGTACGATAAGTCCCATTGTTGAATATGGTCTTTTTCACCATCTCATTGAGTCGGTCAGCAATACGGTCCTCATAATGTTCCCGGATTTGTTGTGGTGTGAGGTTTGTGGTAATGATGGTAAAAAGCTGCTCTTCGTAACGCTTGGTAAGCAAGTCGATTACCGGAGTATAAACATTACCATAATCCATTACCTCTGAAGGCTCCGTACCAAGGTCATCAATGCCAAGCATATCAACACAGACAAGTTTTCTGTATGCCTCATAGTTGTTCTTACACTGGTAGGCAATGTACTTTGCATCCACAATCTGGATTCCGTATGTTCCCTCGTTGTATGGCTTAGGAATATGTAGATAGTTTAGTAACTGTTGGAATGCTTTAAGCATGGTGCTCTTACCGTTGCCACATCCACCGCATAGCAAAATACCGAAACTGGAAGATGGTGAGGTAAGCCAGCTTGCCATGTCATGCAGCTGTTTTTCCACATCTTCGTTAAAACAGAAGATTCGGTGGCGATATTCCACCTCAGCCTTGACAGCGGCTAACAGGCAAGCATATGCCTGCTCTTCAGACATATGCAGTTTAAAACGAGCCTTCATAGGACGTCGTTTCAGTAGAGATTTCTTTAACCCCTCTACGTCGATTTTGAGTGTCGTATCCATTTGATTTTACATTTTTATTGTTTGAAAAATTAATCGAACCCTTATTAGTAAAACTATCTTTCTCTTTATCTTTTAAAAGGGTAACGTCTGCCGTCAATCCATCCGTCAGCTCTACCGTCAAGTTATTCGTCCATTCAAGGAGTGAATATTTGGATGGTACATGGCGCGATTTTCCATCAGTAAAGGAGATAAGTCCACGCCTGGCAAGATTCTTGCGAGCAGTGCAGAGTGTCTGTTTCGACATATGCAATACCTCGCAGATTCGTACAGTAGAACATGGCACCGGCATATTCCAACGGCACTGATTGCACTCATTCACTATGAATGCATACAATGCGACTTCGCTCGTGGGCATATACTCCAAGGATGAAGCTCGCCAAAACTGATTCATGTAATCTATATACGTCATTTTCTTCCTCTCTTAGGATTGTTCGCAACGTACTCACGTGCTTCGTCATAAATATCCTTTACAGATTTGCTTGAGTTCTGCATCAACCAGGCATCTATCTCTGACTTACGAAAGATGATGCTCTTACCATTCTTGTGGAAAGGAATGGTATGGTTGCTCGTCCAGCCGTAAACGGTCTGTTCAGCAGGATGGTTTGGAAGGTATTTGCAAAGGTCTTGTAAGGAGAACCAAGCATCTTCCTCTACTTTGTTGTTTGACTGCAGAGCATCGAACTTCTGTTCAAGAGTCTCCAACTTCTCAAGGATGTTAGCCATAATTTGTGGCATTGCATCAAATGTAGGTACTGTAGTACACATGTGAATAATGTTTGTAATTGGCTGCAGCAATATGCTACAGTCACTCTCTTTGGGAAGAAAGCGACAGCAAAAGTATCGTTAAAAAAAACGGTGATTTTGGCATGATTCATAGCATAAAAACTCCATAGAATTCATATGTACTCAATGAGTGCAACTTACTTATTATCAGCTATAATAAACAATGAAATTTATAAAAATATTTTTCGTATGACATCGCTATGATTGGCGTCATAACTGCATCATAACGACAATCGATAATCAAAGAGGTAAAAACTAAAAAAGCCACTCACACTGAATGTGAATAGCTTCTTGAATCATGAAGAGAATATTGCTGTAATATGAAGTCTTATATAGCGTTTGCGTGCTATTGCTTTTTGGAATCATCAGATGGCTTAATCATGTCGTCTGAAAGAGAAATGCGGATTGCATCTGCGGCTGCTTCTTTCTTCTCATCAACAATCTTCGCATAAATCTGTGTTGTTGTCACTTTCTTGTGACCAAGCATCTTGCTAACGGTATAGATGTCCGTGCCTTTTGTGAGTTGCAATGTGGCGTAAGTATGACGGAAGCAGTGGAACAGAATACAGGAAGCAAGTAGATGAAGGAATGAGAAAGAAAAACGTAATTGGTTGAATATGAGCAGAAGTTCTGTTTTTTGCTGAGATAATGGAAAGCAAAAATGGACAAGATATTGCAGGTGTTCAGTTACCAGAATGTTAGCTGACCAGTTACCTGAACCGAATAGGTAACAGGCTGAACAATGAAGAAACTGTCACAGAGACTATTATTCACTGTATGTCAGCATTTTGCATATCAAAGAGCGCTTATAAAATAGGTAATTTTGCCATTAAAAAATAAGCGTATGAAAGTAGAAAAATTCAAGGTGTTGCTCTACCTGAAAAAGAGCGGTCTTGACAAATTCGGAAAGGCTCCTATAATGGGGCGAATAACGGTAAACAATACGATGGCGCAATTCAGTTGTAAGCTGTCATGTACTCCAGAGTTATGGAATCCAAGAGAAAGCCGACTGAATGGAAAGAGTAAGGAAGCCGTTGATATTAATACGAAAATTGACCGGCTCTTGCTTTCGGTCAATTCTGCATTTGATTCACTTGTTGAGCGTAAGATTGATTTTGACGCAACTGCTGTCAAAGAGCTTTTGCAGGGAAGTGTAGAAACCCAGATTACTCTGTTGAAACGGCTTGATACGCATATCGAGGATATGCGCTCAAGAATCGGTATTGATGTAGCTAAAAGCTCCATGTCAACATACATTTACACCCGCAGGTATCTTGGAGAATTTATTCAAAAACGATTCAAGACAAGTGATGTTGCTTTTGGACAGTTGAATGAACACATCCCATGGGAGTTTCAGGATTATATACTGAAGGACAAAGGACTTGCGGTAGATACGGCAAGACATTATTTGGCGATCCTGAAGAAAATCTGCCGGATGGCATTCAAGGAAGGACATGCAGAGAAGCGTTATTTTGTGAATTTCAAACTACCCCAAGAGAACCGGAAACCACCACGGGCTTTGAGTCGTGAGGATTTTGAGAAGATCCGTGATGTCGTAATACCACCGGAAAGAATTACTCATAATATAGCCAGAGATTTGTTCCTCTTTGCCTGTTATACAGGAGTCCCGTATGCGGATGCAGTTTCAATCACTCGAGAAAATATATACAAGGACGATAAAGGCGACTTATGGTTAAAGTATCTGAGAAAGAAGAATGAATATCTGGCCCGCGTCAAATTACTGCCGGAGGCGATCGTTCTTATAGAAAAATATCGTTCGAATGAGAGGAAAGAGCTTTTCCCGATGATACACCATCCCAATATGCGACGGCACATGAAAGGTTTGCGTGATTTGGCCGGCATAAGCTGTGATTTGGTCTATCACATGGGAAGACATACCTTCGGAAGTTTGATAACCCTTGAGGCCGGTGTGCCTATTGAAACAATCAGCAAAATGTTGGGCCATACCAATCTAACCACGACACAGCTTTATGCAAGGGTAACTCCTAAAAAACTTTTTGAGGATATGGACAAATTCATCGAAGCAACGAGTGATATGAAACTGGTATTATAAAATCAAAAAAGAAAGAATCATGAGAAGTACATATAAGCAACTATATTATATAAACCGTGGTAAAGTCAAATCTGACGGGACCACATCAATCATGTGTCGTATTACAATAGACGGAAAGGCTGTCGTATTATCAACCGGGTTGTATTGCCAGCCGGAAGAGTGGATCAGCAAGAAAGGAGAAGTCAAAAATAACAGGCTGAACGGAATGCTTGATGAATATAAGAAACGCGTAGATGAAACTTATGCTGAACTGTTGAAAGTGAACGGCGTTATCAGTGCGGAACTTCTGAAAACAGCCATGACAGGAACTGCCGACATCCCGAAGTATATATTACAAGCAGGGGAAGTGGAACGGGAAAATCTAAAAATCCGTTCCATTCAAATAGATTCAACTTCCAGTTACAGGCAATCAAAAATGTATCATTACTATCTGGGTGAATACATCCGTTCTTTGGGCAAAGAGGACATGCTTTTTACAGATATAACCGAAGAGTTTGGCATCAATTATATTTTATATCTGAAAGCAAATTACCCTCATAAGTCGTCATATCGGAACCATTGTCTTTGTTGGCTGAAACGCCTGGTCTATCTTGCTGTAGACAACGGAATTTTGAGATATAATCCTTTGGATGATATAAAATATGAAAAGAAGGCACCCGCAAAGCTCATGTATATAAGCAAGAAACAACTTCAGGAGATAATGAGCAGCCCTAAACCTGATCCATTACAAGAACTGGCAAGAAGAACCTTTATATTTTCATGTTTTTGCGGTTTGGCTTATGTTGATGTATGTAATCTTTATCCACATCATATTGGTACAACTGCGGAAGGACGGAAATATATCAGAACTTATCGTAAGAAAACAAGCGTTGAGTCGTTTATTCCGTTGCATCCGATAGCGGAGCAGATAATTTCCTTGTATAATACAACAGATGACAGTAAGCCCATCTTCCCGTTACCAATACGTGATATGATCTGGTTTGAAATACATGAGTTGGGATTTTCCCATCAGTTCAAACATAACCTGTCATATCATCAAAGTCGTCACACCTTTGGTACCCTGATGGTTTCAGCTGGGGTTCCTATGGAAAGCATATCAAAAATGATGGGACATACAAATATCAGAACCACACAAGGATACGCAAAAGTTACAGATGACAAGATTTCGGAGGATATGGATTGGTTGATAAGAAAAAGAAAACAAGTATAATAAATTCAAAACAATCTGTGTTGCAACTAGTTTACAACACAGATTGTTTTGAACATCGATTATAGTTGCCTATCATTCAAGTTGTTTATAATATGAAAGGATAGCATTATCGATAAAACTTACTAAAGATTCTGGTGGAGTACTGCGAGGGGCAATTGAATCCATGATATCATTATCTGAGATTTTTCTTCCCTTCTCCCTGTTGAATCCTATATTTTCATAATCATCATATAGTGAATTGCAGAATTTAACGAAAAAAACTGCTAAATATTTTCCTCGTAGAATTTTCGATGACAACTTCCTTTCAGTTATATAATTCATTATCATCTCAATTTTATCTTTTTGATGATAACTAAGGTCAACTTGACTTTGCCTATATAAAATACTAATAGCCTCCTCTAAGCTCGACTTAAAATTTACTATACCATCTTTTACAATAATAATATCTTTAATTTTGAGATTTTTATAATTTGCAGGTTTGCAATTACATTTTTTCCAATGTATTATGTTTGCCATAATTGGAGTCATTATATTTTCAAATTTTTCTTTGGCTGAAATATAATATTTCTTTAAGCGTTCTAACTCATTTAATGGCAAAGTGGAAAAGCCTAGCAAATCTTGAGCTACATTAATAAATGTATCCTCAGATAATATGTCATTTTCAATAGAATAATTATCTGTAACATATACTTGTGTGCCGCTGATTAAATTAGGGTCTTCAATAATTAATGAAAGGTCTCTGTCTATAAAATAAGTTATTCGATTTGCAGGATAATCCCTTTTTGATATCTCTTCAAATATGTATTTTACATTTTCTTTACCATTGGAGGGATATAAAATAATAGAACAACCTTTTGGTAGTTTATTGTTAATTATAGTTCTATAATATGACGGATCATCATCTCCTTCCACAAAACCATAACAAGTTTTAGTAGAACCTACTTTGAAATCTGCATAAAATCTTGCAAGTGGAATAGTACGTCCTTTTCGTTCTTGTCTTAAATTATCAACTGTTCCCATCTTATTTTCTAAATTCCTCAATTCCATGTGCATACATATCCAATTCATTGTCAAAAATGAAAGGAGAGTGGGTTACTGCAATAAGCCCTTCACAAAATTCTCCTTTTCTGACATCTTCCAAAAATGTTTTTTGCCATTTTACAGACAGTGATAATTCTGGTTCATCAATTAAGACAATAAAATTGTTCAGATTTGATAAATATAGATGATTAAACAGTGATACAATTTGTTTTTCGCCCGAAGACAACTGCGGTAATGTTATACGTTGGTTATCAGCATTTAATTGTATATAAAAATCAAAGTTTGGACTATCATAAAACATAGTTTTATTCTGGAGATATTTATTGCATATTTGAACAAAATCTCTAATAGAGGTCTCCTTTGCAACGAGTTCCTTATGTGAATCATAAAGCTTTAAGAAATAGTGACATACAACTTTATCATGATCAGTTTTTATACCACGTTCTTTGATGTGTTGTAATGAGTTATACAATTTGTCTTTACTGTTTTTTGACAGAATAGATTCGTCAACTCTATTCATGATATCATGAATAGTGGCCTCATCAATAGAATTTATTTCATTATGGTTTATTGTTTTATACTTTTCGTCAACAATATCCCCTAAATACCCTAAAGTTAATTGATTAAGATTGGAACGAGAAGATTCCTTTAGATTTGTCAATGCATCTTGAATAGCGTCATCAACATCTTTCATTCCAAATTCTATAAGTTCGGTATAATGATTATTTTCATTATATCTTCTTATACGTCTACTATTAAATTCATCTTCATCAATTCGTCCATCTAAAACAACTTTTAATTCTTGTTCTATTCTACGATAAGTTGGAAGATATAAAATATGCATATCTCCCATCTCTTCGCTAAAACTTTTAATAGTTTTCTGTAAATTCTTTCTGTCTTTACTTGTTGAAGAAAAATCTGATAAATTATAATTATTGTCTAAATCTTGAAGGATAAATTCTATAGGGAACTCAAACTTCTTGCAGATTTCTTCTATAGTCTGAAAATCAAGATATTGATATTTGTTAGTAGCTTCTACTATATATCTCCTAATATGTGGAGGCATTTTTCTTAATATTCGATTGTCGAATGTTAAAGAAATATCTTTTTTGGTTATACAAAAATGTTTGGAGTTAACAGTTATCTCTATACTTTCAAAATCGTATTGAGCTAGCTTTTTCCATTGAAGAGATAAAGTGTAGTATAGCATTTTTATAATGGTTGTTTTGCATGAACCATTTTCTCCCAGCAGAATTATAGTATTATTCCTAAATTGAATGTCAAAATTTAGCACTTTGTGCAATTTGTTAATTTTGAAATTTTCAATATTCATCATATGATAATGTTTAAGTGGTGAAAAATATATGTAAAAGTAGTCAATATTTGGTTTTTATTATTATA
>NZ_JAMBLP010000037.1:0-23358 GCF_023336985.1 Marseilla massiliensis
ACGTACATTTGACACACAGCTTGCTTTGTTTTGAATTCGTCGAACTCACGTGTTTTTAAGTTCGGTTTGGCCCGTTTCATGTTGCAAAACGGGCCGTATGGCAGTGCCGAACAGGCCGTTTCACGCCGCACTGTGTGCATAGCGGCGCGACACCATGGCTTTTGTAAATATAAGTTTACACTGTTTTGCCTTTCATTCCCCTTATGTATTTATGGGTGGCCAATGCAGATTGCCTTGGAATAATGCATGGTGTGCGCGTGAAAGGCACTAAGAACGCTTACCCATGCGATGCGTTTGGCGGTGCCTGTTTGCAGTTCCGCCAAGCCTGTTCCGCTAACTTAGCCTTGCTGCATGCATGTCTTCGTCAGCGTTTTTTCTTGCTTTTAAACAGCCCTCCGTATTTGCTCATGAGTTTTCTCACCAGCATGAACGTGTCGAAAGCCGTTATGCTGTTTGTTATGATGCTGGCTATGAGCTCGCCTTTCGTGTTGGCTTTCTTGGGCGTAAACAGGCTGTTCCACAATAGCCCTATCTGTTCGCCCTTCTTGTGTATTTCGCTCTGCAGCTCATCTTTGCGGGCCTGGATGTCGTCCAGCGTATAGTAAGCTTTGTTGTTTATCGGCATTTCTGTTCCTTTTTAGTTAATCACTTGCTCAAGAGTATGCCCGTGATGAATCTGATCAGTGGGCGGGTTATCAGTGGTTTGCGCAAGGCGAAGATGATGATGAGCAATGCCAGCAGCATTGCCGCAACGATGGCAAAGGCGCAGGCTGTGCCCGTGACAGGCGAAATCCAGTATACCATTGCGAAAGACAGGTAGAAAAGCACGGCAAACACAAGCACAAACATTATTATTGTCAGTGACAACGCCGTGATAAGCCGCACCAACTTGTCGATTACATCGAACTTCAGGTATTCTTTCTGAAGCCCGATGTAATCTTTAAGTGTCTCAATGAGCCGTGCCAACGACTCAACGTTTTTGTCGCTTGATAACATTCTTTGGTTTTGTCAGTTCTTTGCTGATTGTTCACTCGCGCCCTTATACCTGCGGAGCAGCGTCCTGTATGTCGTCAACGAGGTCGCAAACTTCCTTGCGGCTCAGCTTGATGTTGTGCCTGTTGAGGAAATCGTCAACGGCGTCAGTTATTTTTTCGCGTGTGTCTTTGCCTTTTTCCGGGGCTAACAAAAGTCCTAACACGGCTCCGGCGATGGCTCCGCCGAGGAATGCGCTGATATAACCTAAACTCTTCATAGTCGTTATGTTTTAAATTAGACAATAGTTTTTTCGTATCGCAAATATAGAAAAGATTTTCCGAGTAAAACAATTTTTATCATCATTTTTTGTTAAATGGCAGCGATTTCCTGCATTTAACAAACTTTATGTCGGGTTTTTCTTCGCTTTTGCATGATATTTAGTAATTTCGCACAAATATTTCTATACAATTTCGAAAGTTTAATTTTAATAATGGTGAAGATGAAGAAGTACATGGTGTTATGCGCAGGTTTATGCGCCGCAATGGCTTTCACTAGCTGCAAATCGAGCGAGAGTGCTTACAAGAAGGCATACGAGAAGGCTAAGGCCCAGGAGATTGCACAGCAGACCACACCTGAAACGGCTCAGACAGAGGCCAATGTGGTGGCTCCGCTTGTGGACAGACCCGCAACAGACACCCAGGTTGTAGATAATGTGGACAACGTGCAGGTGCGCCAGGAAAGAGTGTCACTGGTCAACGGGTCTGGCTTGAAGCATTTCAGTGTCGTGGTTGGCTCGTTCTCACTAAAGGCAAATGCAGACGGACTCCAGCAGAAGTTGAGGGAGGCTGGATATGATGCGCAGGTGGTGAAGAACGAGGATCGCAATATGTATCGTGTTGTTGCAGCCACTTTTGACAGCAAGGCCGATGCAGCGGCAAGCCGCAATGAGTTCAGGGCAAAGTACCCCGACGCATGGTTGCTCTACAATGCGCAATAATAATATAATGTGAACGCAATCGATAAACGAAGCCTGTGGCAAGGATACTTTCTATCGATTACGGGAAAAAACGGACAGGATTGGCGGTTACCGACCCTCTGCAGATTGTGCCGGGAGGGTTGGCAACCGTTCCAACGTCTGGACTGTTTGACTATCTGCGCGACTATGTGGGGCGCGAGTCGGTTGAGCGCATCGTCATCGGTGAGCCCATGCAGCCCAACGGCATGCCCAGCGAGAACCTGGATCGGGTGAGGCAGTTTGTGGCCAGATGGCGCAAGGCAATGCCCGACATCCCCATAGAGTATTACGATGAACGCTTTACTTCGGTGCTTGCGCATAGGGCGATGATAGACGGCGGCCTCGGAAAGAAGGCCCGCCGGAACAAAGAGCTGGTTGACGAGATAAGCGCAACAATCATCCTCAGCGATTATCTGTCATCAAGGCGAGGGCCTGCCGGAAGGTAGGTGAGTTTCTTATTAAAGAGAGAAAAGATGATATTACCGATATATATTTACGGGCAGCCGGTATTGAGAAAGGTTGCCGAGGACATCCCGGCGGATATGCCGGGAGTGGATGAACTGGTTCAGGATATGTTTGAAACCCTCACTGCATCCGAGGGAGTGGGGCTTGCGGCACCTCAGATAGGCAAGGCCATACGTGTCGTTGTAATCGACCTTGACGTTCTTTCGGACGACCTGCCGGAATACAAGGGTTTCCGCAAGGCTTACATCAATCCTCATATAGAGGAATACGACGACTCGGAGACTGAGACGATGGAGGAAGGTTGCCTCAGCCTGCCGGCCATACACGAACGCGTGACGCGCCCAACGCGAATCAGGGTGCGCTACCTCGACGAGCAGATGCAGCCCCACGACGAGTGGATTGAGGGCTACCTCGCCCGCGTGATGCAGCACGAATTTGACCATCTTGACGGCAAAATGTTCATTGACCGCATCTCGCCTCTGCGCAAGCAGCTCATCAAGAGCAAGCTGCGCGCCTTGCTTCAAGGGCGTTATCGCTGCGGTTACAAGACAAAGGCTGCGGTGAAGAAGTAAGTTGGAAATATGTATCGAAAGGTTGTTTTCTTCATAACGATGCTGCTGTTGCCGCTTGCCGGCAGGGCACAATTCAACACAGACAGGCTCGTAACGATAGGGCGCAGCGCGCTCTATTATGAAGACTATGTGCTTTCGATACAGTATTTCAACCAGGCTATAATGGCCAAGCCCTACTTGTATGAGCCTTGGTTCTACCGTGCCGTGGCAAAATTTTACCTCGACGACTTCGTTGGGGCAGAGCAAGACTGTACCCAAGCCATCGACCGCAACCCGTATGTGGTCAACACTTACGAGCTGAGGGGCATTGCGCGGATACGTCAGGAGAAGTTTTCTGATGCCATTGACGACTACACCAAGGCTCTGAAATACGACCCGGAGAACCGTAGCATGTGGCACAACAGGGTGCTCTGCCGAATCCAGAACAAGGAATACGAACGCGCATTGGCCGAACTTGACACCATGGCGGTGCACTGGAGCAAGTACGCCCCGGCCTATTCGATGAAGGCCGAGGTGTATATGCTGCAGAAAGACACGGCCAAAGCGATAGCCGCATTGGAGAAGAGTCTGGAGATAGACCCCTACGACGGGTCTACATGGACTATGCGGTCGATAATCAGCCTGGCCCGCAAGGAGTGGAAAGATGCCGAGGGCTATCTCGACAAAGCCATACACCTGTTGCCCAAGCAAGCCGGCAACTATATCAACCGTGCCCTTGCGCGGGTCAACCAAAACAACCTTCGAGGTGCGATGGCCGACTACGACACAGCCCTCGACATTGATCCCAACAACTTTCTCGGCCATTACAACCGGGGATTGCTGCGTTCGCAAGTGGGTGACGACAACCGTGCCATCACCGACTTCGACTTTGTCTTGAAGCTCGAACCCGACAACCTCATGGCACTGTTCAACCGCGCCCTGCTTCTTGACCGCACGGGAGACCTGCGCGGGGCCATACGCGATTACTCGAAAGTCATCGACCAATACCCCAATTTCTGGACCGGACTGCAATACCGTGCTGCCTGTTACAGGAGGCTGGGCATGACCAAACAGGCCGAGGCCGACGAATTCAGGGTGTACAAGGCACAGCTTTACAAGAGCCTTTACGGCATACAGCCAAGGCTCAACAAAGAGCAGTTGCGCAAGCGCAGCGACGAAGACATGGATAAGTACAACCAGCTTGTGGTGGCCGACGAGCAGGAAATGGAACACAAGTATGAAAGCGACTACCGCGGCCGCGTGCAAGACAGGCAGGTCGAAGTGGCCTTCCTGCCCATGTTCGGGTTGTCGTTCGACCGTTACCATAGCGACGTGACGCTCTACATCCCATTCGACAGGCAAGTCGATGCGTTCAACCAGCAGGCGGGCAAAGCGCGGCGGGTATACGTCAACTGCAATCAGGCAGCACTCGACGAGGTACATTCCAAAGCCCTTTTCAGCTACATCGACTCTCTCTCGAGCGGTATCGGAGGCACCGGCGGGCGCATCGGGGCCCAGTCGGCCTTGCTTTTGAGGGCCGTTGCTTATTCGGCCACGCAGAACTTTGAAGACGCCATAGGCGACTTGTCGGAGTTCATACAGAATGACACGGCTTCTTCGCTGGGCTACTGGCAGCGTGCCGTGTGCCAGACCAAGGTGAATGAGTTCAACGCTTCGCTCGGCACCGACATGGCAATGAAGTATGCCAATGTCATAGCCGACCTTGAGCGTGCCATCAAGCTCAACCCCCAGTGTGCCTACCTTTATTATAACCGGGGCAACGTTTATGCCGCGCGAAAGGACTATGCGCGGGCCATCGAGGACTATACCAAGGCCATCAGCCTTGACCAGAAGCTCGCCGAGGCTTACTACAACCGCGGTCTGGCAGAGCTGTTCAGCCAGCGCACCGATGCAGGCATAGCCGACCTGAGCAAGGCCGGTGAGCTTGGACTGTATAATGCTTACAGCATAATAAAGAGATACGCCAAGGGCGACAAGAAATGACGGATTCGAGCATGGCTTTGTAGAGGGCGTTTTGAAATGCCATGCCCCGGCGTTAGCCGCATCCAATCGCTTCTCCATGCGTTATTTCCATCCACTTCTTTGCATCATGGCGGCGTGCTTGCCAGGCAAGGAGCATTGGAATCTCAATTCTGCGGAATGTAAACCTGCGTGGTGTTGCGTAGTTTTCAAACCACGGTCGAAGCGTCAACAAATATTTACAAATATAGTTTTGAAAACCACCAAGGGCAGTTCTGGCTGGCCGTATGGGCCGTTTTGTAATCTGATACGGTCTGTTTTAGCTATCGAAACGGGCTGTTTTGCACCCTCATTCTTTTTGTTTCTTAACCTGCTGTACCCCAGTGCTTTAAACCATTTTGGCCGTCCTATGAAATATTCATACAAATAGTGGAGCGTTTATCCGGGCATACGGCAATCGGGCATTGGCATGGCTGGCCCGTGGGTTTGGTTGTCACAGTGTCGGCCCTTTAGGGGGATGGTATGCAAGTCCGATTGTGCCCGTATGCGGCAGCGTGTAAGTATGCCGTTCGGGCTATGCCCATTGGCTCGTTATATACGCTCTGTCAGCTGTGGGCAGCTTGCCTGCCTATGCCTTATTTGGCGCAATTGCCACAGCTCAGATTGCTCTGCCATGGCCGGTTGTTTGGCCGTCTGGCCAACGGTGTGCACTGTCGCTGCGAGGTGTCTGTACTATATGGCATGGCTTTGGCCTGGCATATAAAGCCAAGGTAAATGCCCGAGAGCATGTGCGGCGTATCCCCTGGGCTCGGGGGCAGGCGTGGCGTCGGCAACAGTGGGGCATTTTGATGGCATGTAGGCAATGTAAAGGCTGATTTCCGGCTATAAACTCTCAGCCATATTGCATATACTTCACACGTTGAAATACGTACATGCACAGGCGTGGCTCGGCTGTCTTCGGGCCATGGCAATGCGTCGTGGTGGCATTGGCGGCGGCTCAGAGCTGTGTTTTCACGGTCAATGCCACTTGCCTTGCGTAATGTGCAAATGGGCTCCTGCGGGCCGCAATCGCTGTTGGCGGGCAAAAAAATCCTGTTAAACGTGCGCTTATTCCGAATTTAATGGTTAATTTTGCGCATTGAAAGTAAGGTTAAACAATACGACTATGATAAAGATCACATTTCCGGACGGTTCCGTGCGCGAGTACGAACAGGGCGTGACCGGACTTCAGATTGCTGAGAGCATCTCGCCGGCATTGGCACGCGACGTGCTGGCTTGCGGCGTCAACGGCGAGACAGTAGAACTTAACAGGCCGATAAACGCCGATTCCACCGTTCAGCTTTACAAGTGGGAGGACGATGAGGGCAAGCATGCCTTCTGGCATACTTCGGCCCACCTGCTGGCCGAGGCGTTGCAGGAGCTTTATCCCGGCATACAGTTTGGTTTCGGTCCGGCTGTGGAGAACGGCTTCTTCTATGACGTCTTGTTGAAGGACGGCGAGGCCATCAAGGAAGGAGACTTCCCGAAGATTGAGGACAAAATGCGCGAACTGGCTTCAAAGAAAGAGCCTGTGGTGCGCAAGGAAGTGTCGAAGGCTGACGCTCTGAAGGAGTTTGCCGCCGACGGGCAGACTTATAAGTGCGAACATATCGAGCAGGATCTTGAGGACGGTTCGATAACTACATATACCCAAGGTGCATTCACCGACCTGTGCAAAGGCCCCCATTTGCTCAACACCGGGCTTATAAAGGCTATCAAACTCACCAGCGTGGCCGGTGCTTTCTGGCGTGGCGACGCCACAAGAGAGCAGATGCAGCGTCTTTACGGCATCACGTTCCCGAAGAAAAAGATGCTTGACGAATATCTGGCAATGATGGAAGAGGCCAAGAAACGCGACCATAGGAAGATTGGAAAGGAAATGGAGCTGTTCATGTTCTCTGAGCGCGTGGGCAAGGGACTGCCCATCTGGCTGCCCAAAGGCACAGAATTGCGCCTCCGCATGCAGGATATGCTGCGCAAGATACAGTCGCGCTATGGCTACAAGGAGGTGATAACACCGCATATCGGTAGCAAGAACCTCTATGTGACCAGCGGCCACTACGCCCACTACGGCAAGGATTCGTTCCAGCCCATACATACGCCTGAGGAGGGAGAAGAGTATATGCTCAAGCCAATGAACTGCCCCCACCACTGCGAGGTGTTTGCGTGGAAGCCGCGTTCTTACCGTGACCTGCCGTTGCGCATAGCCGAGTTTGGCACTGTTTACCGTTATGAGCAGAGCGGAGAGCTGCATGGCCTCACCCGCGTGCGTTCGTTTACGCAGGACGATGCCCACATCTTCTGCAGGCCAGACCAGGTGAAAAACGAGTTCCTCCGCGTGATGGACATCATACACACTGTGTTCTCCATCTTCCATTTCGACAACTTCGAGGCCCAAATATCTCTTCGCGACCCCAACGACCGCGAGAAATACATAGGTTCGGATGAGGTATGGGAGAAAGGCGAGCAGGCCATCATCGAGGCTTGCAAGGAAAAAGGCCTCAAGGCAAAGATTGAGTACGGCGAGGCAGCATTCTACGGCCCGAAGCTCGACTTCATGGTGAAAGACGCCATAGGCCGCCGCTGGCAGCTCGGCACAATACAGATAGACTATAACCTGCCTGAGCGTTTCAAGCTCGAATATACCGACGAGGACAACACCAAGAAGACCCCGGTGATGATTCACCGCGCCCCGTTTGGCTCGATGGAGCGCTTCTGCGCTGTACTCATCGAGCATACCGCAGGTCACTTCCCGCTGTGGCTGACACCCGACCAGGTGGCAATCCTGCCAATATCCGAGAAGTACAACGACTACGCTGCGCGCGTTGCCCGCGAGCTCGATGCCGTCGGTGTGCGTGCAACCATTGACAGTCGCAACGAGAAAATCGGCCGCAAAGTGCGTGACAACGAGCTCAAGCGCATACCGTACATGGTCATCGTCGGCGAGAAGGAGCAGGCCGACGGCACTGTAAGCGTGCGCAAGCAGGGCTCTGAGGAGCGTGGCGTGATGACCATAGCCGAGTTTGCAGGCAAGGTTAACGCCGAGGTGGCCGAGCTGCTCAAGGCTACCGACGTAAGGCCGGAGTAAGAGGCATGAAACCATTTTTGTAAGACGATAGTGGTTGTCGCCTGTTGCAGGATTGTTCATTATCCCGTGGCAGGCGGCAATCGTTTTCATACGTCGTGCCGGCAACGGCTTGGCCAGACGTGTAACACATTAATAAATGATTATGACAAAATTAAAAACATTCATTGCCTGCATGCTGGCTGTTGTGGCCATACCGGGTTGTGGCGGGCAAGGCAACAAGGGAAAACTTCCCGCCAAGGCAGCCGATACAGTGCAGGTGGCATCCGATGTTAAGGCAGAGGGTGCTGTGACATATCTGAACACGGCAGACTTTATCAGTAAGGTGTACGATTTCAAGAGCCACCCTGACAAGTGGAAGTATGAAGGCGACACCCCCGCCGTCATCGACTTTTATGCCACTTGGTGCGGCCCTTGCAAGCAGTTGTCGCCTCTGTTGGAGGAACTGGCCGCTGAATATGCCGGAAAGGTGAAGGTGTACAAGGTCGATGTAGACAAGGAGCCCGAGCTGGCAGCAGCCTTTCGTGTGCAGAGCATCCCAATGCTTCTGTGGATTCCGGCAAATGGTGAGCCTTTTGTTTCAATGGGCCTTATGCCGAAGGAGGAGCTGAAAAAGGGCTTCGACGAGCGCCTTTTGGGAAAAACGGCGCAGTGACAGGCTTTTGTTGACAATATTGCTCGGCTCATAAAGCCGGATTTGGGCGTTAATAATGCAAATTGCTTGGTTTCCAGTTGAAAAGTGAAAATAAAAGGGCAGAAATGTTTTGCCGTTTGTATTAAAAATCGTAACTTTGCACCCGATTTCCATAAAATAGTTGAATGAAGAATGACAATATAAAAAATCAGTATCGTGTAAATGAACAGATACGAGTGCGTGAGGTCCGTATCGTCAGCGATGGCGGCTCGACAGTAATGCCAACCCGCCAGGCCATGGATATGGCTCGCGAACAAGGAGTGGATCTTGTTGAGATATCTCCCAATGCCAATCCGCCCGTTTGTCGCCTCATCGACTATTCCAAGTTCCTCTACCAGCAGAAGAAGCGTGCCAAGGAACTGAAGGCGAAGCAGGCTAAGGTGGAGGTTAAGGAGATTCGTTTCGGGCCTCAGACCGATGAGCATGACTATCAATTCAAGCTCAAGCATGCCAAGGAATTCCTTGAAGATGGCAACAAGGTGCGTGCATACGTGTTCTTCAGAGGGCGTTCAATCCTGTTTAAGGAACAGGGAGAAGTGCTGTTGCTCAGGTTTGCCAATGACCTGGAAGAGGTCGGCAAGGTAGAGCACATGCCATCGCTTGAAGGAAAGAAGATGTTCATATACATCGCCCCGAAGAAGACCGGTTCTGCTAAGAAGAGCCAACAGGCCATGGATAGGGAGAAGAAAGCTGCCGCCGGCAAAGAAACGGCAGCCGAAACAACTGCTGAGGCTGACGAGACACCGGCCAATGGCGGGTTGCTTGCCAACGCGAAGATAAGCCCCGATGCCCTTAAAAAGCTGCAGGGTGGCGAGTGACATTCGTGACAAGGATGAAAGAAGAAGTGCGTAACGCCCGGTATATGCGTTGCCACTGTAATAAATAACAATCATAATTAAACATTAAAAAAATGCCAAAAGTAAAGACAAATTCCGGTGCTAAGAAGAGATTTCGTTTCACCGGGTCGGGTAAGATTAAGAGACATCATGCTTACCACAGCCACATTCTGACTAAGAAGACCAAGAAGCAAAAGCGTAATTTGGTTCACCAGACACTTGTGGACACTGATAACATGAAGCAGGTTCGTGATCTGCTGTGCCTCCGTTAAATCCTAATTGTCGAACGTTTAAAGTAGAAAATTATGCCAAGATCAGTAAATCACGTTGCTTCGAGAGCAAGGAGAAAGAGAATTTTAAAGCTTACACGCGGCTATTTTGGAGCACGCAAGAATGTCTGGACTGTAGCAAAGAACACCTGGGAGAAGGGTCTTACATACGCATATCGTGACCGTCGCGCCAAGAAGCGCAATTTCCGTTCATTGTGGATTCAGCGTATCAACGCTGCTGCCCGTTTGGAGGGAATGAGCTATTCTGTGCTGATGGGTGCGCTCAACAAGGCCGGTATCGAAATCAACCGTAAGGTGCTTGCTGACCTCGCTGTCAATAATCCTGAGGCATTCAAGGCTATTGTGCAGAAGGTTAAGTAATCAGCATTGTACAAGTGAACTCATTCACGCGATGAATATTGGGCCGCAGTCTCCTCTACGACGGAGACTGCGGCTTTTGTTTTCCGCTTTCTGCCGCCATCTTGTGTCATGTCGGCTTTGTGCTGAAGGATGGCAAGTGGTGTGAGAGGGTTGAAATGAGGTTTTAGTATATCGTTAAACCAACAGACATTATTTTTCAATGGGAATGGTAATTGGCATAGATGTCGGCATAAGCACAACAAAGATAGTTGGCATTTGTAATGGTCGAGTGGTTTCACCGATGAGAATCAAGGCCACCGACCCGGTTTCGTCGCTTTACGGAGCGTTCGGCAAATATCTTTATGATAACAAGATTCAGATGTCAGACGTAGACCATGTGATGCTAACAGGCGTGGGGGCGGCTTACATCAGCAAGCCTGTTTATGGGTTGCCGACAGCCAAGGCCGGTGAGTTTGTGGCCGACGGACTCGGTGCTTGCCATGAGTCGGGCAAAGACCGAATCATAGTTGTGAGCATGGGTACAGGCACATCGCTTGTCAGATGCGATGGTGACAAAATAGAACACATCGGCGGCATTGGCATTGGCGGGGGCACATTGCAGGGGCTTTCGCGCCTTTTGCTTAAGACAGACGACATACGTACGGTTTCCGAGATGGCTGTGAGGGGCAACATATCCAGCATTAATTTGCGCATCGGCGACATAAGCGCCAGACCGTTGCCCGGACTTCCCATGTCGGCCGTGGCCTCTCTTTTCGGCAATGCCCGCAGCGATGCTTCGCGTGAGGACATTGCCATCGGCCTGATATGGACAGTATTGCAGTCTGTGGGTCAGTCGGCAGTATTGGCTTCGATAGGCAGCAACATTCGTGAATATGTGATGATAGGCAATCTTACGCTGTTGCCACAGTGCAGGGTTGTGTTTCCTCCGATTGAGAAATTATACGGAGTGAAGTTCATCATACCCGAGTATTCAGAATTCTGCACGGCCATCGGTGCTGCATTGTGCCATTTCGACCAGCGTTTCCATGTAGAGAAGTTGTAGCGTCTGTGTGCAGGCATGCCACTGTTAAAGAGCCTTGCGGCGGCTCAATGCAATGTTGTGTGGCCATGACGGATTATGGCAGTGCCGCAAGGGGCGTATGTATGGAAACTATTTACGTGTAATTTTTTATTGCAGCAGTGCAGATCCTGCGTAACAAATTGATGTTCAGTTGGTTGCAATTCTTGCCGTTTCGTGCTGCAAAATAGGCCGTTTGGGATTGTAGTTTGTGCTGTTTAGCTTTCCGTTTTGGGGTGTTTGGGGCAGCAATGGCAGTGGTAGTGAAATATATCGATGCCTTTTGTAAACAATTGTCATGGCTTTAGGTCTTGATTTTGTCATTGCCGTTGACATGTTACATTGTGCGGCTGCCAATGCCGAAGCTGTCATTTTGCAAAAGGCATGAAACTATTTCCAATGCCAAAGTACGTGACAGTGGGAGTCGTTTCATGCCTTTTGTTTTTCATTCTTGGATGTTACAGAATGCTACATGACGTCTCATGGGCAATAAATCTGCTTGCGGCAGTTGTGCATTCTGACATACTTTATTGCCAAAAACATATCTTTCGGCTTTGGACAACGGGCGCTGTTCGTATGCCTGCAGGGCAGAACTGTCTGACCGTGAACGGCATGAGAGCGTCAAAGCCCGCAAAGGATGGCTTGTCGGCCTGTTGTTGAGTATTGTCGGTCATGCCGGAAATGGGTCTGTGGCTTGTCGTTGCCTGCAAGTCATTTCTGCCTTATTCCCTTCATAGACAGTGATATCCGTTCTCTCTTCCGGTCCACTTCAATTACCCTTACCCTGACATGCTCGTGCAGCTTCACCACCTCTGTAGGGTCAGAGACATAGCGGTCGGCCATTTGCGAAATGTGAACCAGACCGTCGTGGTGGACACCTATGTCGACAAAAGCCCCAAAGTTGGTGATGTTTGTCACTATTCCCGGCAGTTCCATTCCTTCAGCCAGGTTGTCAATTGACGTCACATTGGGGTCAAATTCAAATTCCTCGGCTTGTCCGCGCGGGTCGCGTCCCGGTTTGTCAAGTTCGTTCATGATGTCGGTCAGTGTAGGCATGCCCACACTTTGCGTCACGTAATGCTTGATGTCAATGTTCTTCCGCCTTTCCGGCGACGCAATGAGTTCAGCCACGGTACACCCGGCGTCGGCGGCCATTTTTTCCACAATCCGATAGCTCTCGGGGTGTACTGCTGTGTTGTCAAGCGGGTTTGGGGCTTCCGGTATGCGCAGGAAGCCTGCACATTGTTCAAAAGCGGCAGGCCCGAGCCGTGACACCTTCATCAGTTCGGCTCGCGATTTAAACGGGCCGTGGGCCTTTCGGTAGTCTACAATGTTGTGTGCCAGTGTCGGGCCGAGCCCGCTCACGTAGGTAAGCAGGTGCTGGCTGGCGGTGTTGAGGTTGACACCAACGGAGTTTACGCAGCTTTCAACCGTCTGGTCGAGGCTTTTCTTTAGCTTCGCCTGGTCTACGTCGTGCTGGTATTGGCCGACGCCGATGCTCTTCGGGTCTATTTTCACGAGCTCGGCGAGCGGATCCATGAGTCTGCGGCCTATAGACACAGCCCCACGCACGGTGACATCCTTGTCTGGAAACTCATCGCGCGCCACCTTGGATGCCGAATATACCGAGGCTCCGTCTTCGCTAACGGTGTATATCCTGATGCTTTCCGACAGTCCGGCCGACCTGATGAAGGCTTCCGTTTCGCGCCCGGCGGTTCCGTTGCCTATGGCAATGGCTTCTGGCTGGTATTGTTTCACCATGTCTCTCACCCGTGTCTCGGCTTCACTGCGGCGGTTGGCGGGCGGGTGGGGGAATATAGCCTCGTGGTGCAGCAGGTTGCCCTGGGCGTCAAGGCACACCACCTTGCACCCGGTTCTGAAGCCGGGGTCTATTCCCATCACCCGTTTTGGCCCTAAGGGGGCGGCAAGCAGCAGTTGGCGCAGGTTCATTGCAAACACCCTTATGGCCTCCTCGTCGGCTTGTTCCTTTGAGATTGCAGCGAATTCCGTCTCGATGGCCGGCTTCACCAGGCGTTTCAGGGCGTCGTCTACTGCCTCACCAACGAGTTTAGAGCAGCGTGATGTGCCTTTTACAAACATCTTCCTGATTCTCTGTTTGCTCTCTTCGTCGTCGGCAGATATGCTTATGCGCAGTATGCCTTCCGCCTCGCCTCGGCGCATTGCCAGCAACCTGTGGGCAGGGCAACGCCGCAGTGGCTCGCTGAAGTCGAAGTAGTCGGAGTATTTTGCAGCCTCGTCGGAATCGGCTTTGGCCTTTACTGCCTTGGATGTTATCACCGCTTCGCGCCTGAACGCATTCCTGACAAGGCTTCGGGTGCGTTCGTCTTCACTTACGCTCTCGGCAATTATGTCTTGAGCCCCTTTCAGCGCGTCGGCCGTATCTTTCACTTCGCCGCGCACAAAACGCCGTGCCGCGGCCTCGATGTCGCTCTCGCGCTGCAGCGATATTATTGCCGCCAGTGGTTCAAGGCCGCGCTCCCGGGCAACCTGTGCCTTGGTGCGGCGCTTAGGCTTGTATGGCAAGTAAATGTCTTCCAGTTCGGCCGCGTTCCAGCATTCGCTTATCCGTTTGTCCAGTTCGGCGGTCATCTTGCCTTGTTCGCTGATGGTTTTGGTTATTGTTTCCTTCCTTTTGGCCATTTCCGTCAGTTTTCCGGCCATGTCGGCAATGGCTGCTATCTGCACTTCGTCCATGCCGCCGGTGCGCTCTTTGCGGTATCTGCTTATGAAAGGTATGGTGCATCCTTCGGCAATAAGGCCAAGCACGTTTTCCACGTGGCGCCTGTCTATGCCGAGGTTGCGTGCAATGATGTCGCTGAAAATGTCTGTGTTGGTTTCCATTGTTTGTTTCTGTAGTGTTTGGATTATGGCGCAAACTGTGGGCAGACGGCCGCTGCGCCAATGCCGTGTGCCGGGCATGGCAGCATGAAGTCTTTGCCTTTGTCGGCCGTCTGCCCGCAGGTGAGCGCCGTCATTCTATTCCGAGCTCGCGTTTAATGGATGGTTCGGCATCAAGAATATATATGTTCCCCGGGTTGATGTTGGATTGTTCTGTTTCTACCATCCATGATATGAGCTTAACGTCATGTTCGTCTACAAAGCGAAGCCTGTCGCCTTGTTCGTAAGGCAAAGCCAGTGGTGTATCGTCAACCTCCACTTCAAAGTTGTGCCTGTCGGTGTAGCTGATGAGCCTTGTCCACACTGCTTCTACCTCGCCTTCATCGTTTGTCAGGTCAAACTTGAACCAAACCTTTTCTGGAGTGCGCTTGGCCACGTGCTCGGGCAGCCAGAAGTATTCGTTTGAGCAGTTGTGCGCGAACTTGCGTTCTTCCTCGCAGTGCAGCAATCGCAGGTCGTCGGCCCTGTCGTTTGTAAGGAAGTCGTCTTTCATCCAAAGCGGTTGGTATGCGTCTGCTGCCATGGCGTCTTCATTTTCGTAGGCGAATATGACGCAAGAGTTGGCGTTCATCTTTTTTAGCCTTGTCCTTATCGAACCTGGGGTTGCCTTGTCTTTCTGTCCGTCCTTTATGGCCTCGTTCCATGGCAGCAGCCTGATGTATAGCGGCACGTTGCCCGTCATGATGGCAAACGGCACATCCGGCCGCATTGTCTGTTGGGTTTCGGGGGCTTGGTGCCACAACATGTATGAAGCAACAGCCTCTATCAGTTTGCGGTGGCATGCAGAGTGGTTGGCGTCGCTGTGCATAATCTCAATGTCCGGCAGCCCGAAGCGTGCCAGACCGTTGGTGTACAGCCAAGTGTCGGAGCCTTGTTCGTTGCTTTCAGACGCTATGCTGTAGGCGAAACTTGCATGTGGTCCTGATGACGATCGTGCGGTGCTGACCACATACGCCTCCGACAAGGCTTGCTGGCTTGACAGGTCATAAAGGGCGAGGAGCTTTGGTACGAGTGCTGTGGCAATCTTTAGCTGCAGGTGGAGCCATGCCAGCGGGTTGGCTGTTCCGAAGCGGATGTCGATGCCGTAGCCCGGCCTTTCTTGGCCAATCAGCTCCAGGTCTTGTTTGTTGAAGTAGGAGCTGATGAACATGCCAGAGGCGTTGAACGCCTCGAGCCGGTCGATTTCCATGTCGAACGGCTCTCCGCAGAACTGCCCGTGAACATGCTCAATCGTGTTTGTTTCCGTGTTTTGTGAAACGTCTTCAAACTCGAGGCTTTCCAATCCGGCAATGTCGCCCAGGCGGTTTCTGAACGCCTGCATGTCGGCCGTCAAGTCGTCGACACGCGACACGGCTATCATCACCGAGCGTTTTTTGATGTATGGAGGCTTGCGTAGGGTGGGATGCTCAAGAAATTCGACGGTTTTCTTGCAATTCTCGATGGCTTCCGGCACGTCGCTCCAAAACTCTTGGGTTTCCGGGTCGTCGGGTATCAGCGTCATGACATGCTCAAAGAAAGGTATGGCTTCGGCTTCCATGTTCAGTCCCATGCGTGTGTATCCGTTGCGGCACCACCAGTTTGGGTCGTCCTTGCCCTCTTCGGCAGTGTCGGCCAGTATGCTGAGTGCCCGCCGGTCAAGGTCGTCGGGGTTGAGTTCGCTTTCTGTATACCCGCTGCGAATCATGCCCGCCAGGTTTGACAGCGTGCGTGCTTGCAGTCCGACAATCTTGTATGTACGTTCCTCATCGGGCAGGTTGTCAATCATCCGTACCACTTCTTCTTCGCGATCATCGTCGCACATCTGTTGAATCAGCTTTATTATATCTTCTTCTCTCTTCATGGCTAAAGTATGGATTTATTTCTTCATGAGGGTTGCTTTTTCACTCTTGCCAAATCGTTCGATTGCGTAACGCAGCATGGTGCGGGGCATTCGCTTGAGGTTTGCATAGACATAGTCATACAGCCGGGCTGGGTCTCGCTTGCCGGCTTCGCGCAACATCCACCCGCACGCCTTGTGTATGAGCTCGTGTTTGTGGTTCATAAGCATGTCGCAGAGCCGGTAGGTGTCGTCGAGTTCGCCTTTGCGTATGAACGCAAATGTGGAAACTATGGCCATGCGCACCTCCCATGGTGACTGGCTTTTGGCCAGAATGTAGAGCTGGTCGCGAGGTTTGTCCATCAGATATTCGCCAACAATCGTTCTGACCGACAGGTCTACAAGGTCCCAGTTGTTTATTCTGTCAGTGTGGCTCCGGTAGAAGTCAAACAGCTCTTTCCTTGTGCTGTCGTCGGCCTTGTTGGCTTTTGCCACC
The DNA here is from genome assembly GCF_023336985.1 of Marseilla massiliensis. Classification (NCBI taxonomy): domain Bacteria; kingdom Pseudomonadati; phylum Bacteroidota; class Bacteroidia; order Bacteroidales; family Prevotellaceae; genus Marseilla; species Marseilla massiliensis. The sequence continues at coordinate 16,579 of NZ_JAMBLP010000037.1, forward strand.
ATTATTAGCAGCGCGGCCAGCCTTACCTCGTGCCATTCAGAGTTGAGCAATGCCTCGACGTCGGCCATGGATATGTCACGATGGGCTTTTGCCACCTGTCTTGTGTCTGGCACGGCCGTGCCGATGAAGAGGTCGCCTTCGCCGTATTCTCCCGGCCCGGTCTTGAAAAAGCGGGGCAGCACCTGCCTTTTTTCCTCGGTTGAAAGTGCCGTTAACTCTTCAATTATGGTTGTTGTTATGTCCATAAGTGCAAATATAGCATTTTTGGAGCTTAAAATGAAATTTTGATTGCGGTTTTTCTTGGTGTGGAACAAATTTGGTTCTGTAAGTAATAACGCATGATGGCCGACCATTAACGGTCGGCCATCGAGGTTGCTATGGTCTGGGCAAGCCTGCCGTGCGCACGGCTTCCAGGCCGGATAAAAATCCTTTTGTCAAATTAATATGCAAAGAGCGGATAGTTCTTCATTGTCTCATTGACACGGGCGCGAACGCTGCTGATTACGTTTTCGTCTTCGGGGGCGTTGAGAACCTCCTCAATCAGTTCTGCTATGAGCACCATGAGGTCTTCCTTTGCGCCGCGTGTGGTGATGGCAGGTGTGCCAAGACGGATGCCGCTGGTTTGGAAAGCGCTGCGTGTGTCAAACGGCACCATGTTCTTGTTTACAGTGATGTCGGCGGCCACAAGGGCGTTTTCTGCCACCTTGCCGGTCAGTTCGGGATATTTCGAGCGCAGGTCTACGAGCATGGAGTGGTTGTCTGTGCCTCCGCTCACGATGGTGAAGCCACGCTTGATAAGCTCGTCGGCAAGCACCTTGGCGTTTTTCTGCACCTGCTTTGCCCATTCCTTGAACTCTGGCTGCAGTGCTTCGCCGAAGGCAACGGCCTTGGCTGCTATGACGTGCTCGAGCGGGCCGCCCTGCTGTCCGGGGAATACGGCCGAGTTGAGTATCTGGCTCATCATCTTCGTTGCGCCCTTTGGTGTCTTCAGGCCCCATGGGTTTTCAAAGTCCTTGCCCATGAGTATGATGCCGCCGCGCGGACCACGGAGGGTCTTGTGAGTTGTAGAGGTCACGATGTGGGCATACTTCACCGGGTTGTCCAGCAGTCCGGCAGCTATCAGTCCGGCCGGGTGGGCCATGTCGATCATGAGCAGTGCACCCACTTTGTCGGCTATCTCGCGCATGCGCTTGTAGTCCCATTCGCGGCTGTATGCAGAGCCTCCGCCGATGATGAGCTTCGGTTTGTGCTCGATGGCCAGCTGTTCCATCTCGTCGTAGTCAACGCGGCCGGTCTCGCGGTTGAGGTTGTAGCCTACCGGATTGTATAGTATGCCCGATGTGTTTACGGCCGAACCGTGTGACAGGTGGCCGCCCTGGGCGAGGTTGAGACCGAGGAATGTGTCGCCGGGCTTGAGCACGGCCAGCAGCACAGCGGCGTTGGCTTGGGCTCCGGAGTGTGGCTGTACGTTGGCATATTCTGCCCCGAACAGCTTGCACACGCGGTCGATGGCCAGTTGTTCCACCTTGTCTACCACTTCGCAGCCTCCGTAATAGCGCTTGCCTGGGTAGCCCTCAGCGTACTTGTTTGTGAGGTAAGAGCCCATGGCTTCCATTACCTCGTCACTGACGAAATTCTCTGACGCGATAAGCTCCATGCCTTTCAGTTGGCGCTGGTGCTCCCTTTCGATAAGGTCGAAGACCTCCTGATCTCTTTTCATGTCTTATTAGTGTTTGTTGATGACAGTCATGCTGTGTCGGCCGCCGGCATTCGGCATTGCCCGCCTTTAGGCGGCCGTGTTGCAAAGGTACACAATAATTTTGGTATTACACAGCGTTTTGCACTTAAAAACTTCCATTTTTCGCAGCTGTCTGCATTGTGCTAAAGTGTTAAGAGTTTTTGACGGCTTGCGCCAATGGCTTTTTGTGGGGCCTGGCCACCCGCCAGCCACTGATTTTGCTTGATGGTTATGCCGAGAGGTCCGTGCCGGAATAATGACTGTGGCACGGCGGGTGAGGGGAGTTGTTGTGGCTGCTTGCCATTCGATGATGGCCGGCCGACAGCCTGATGCTTAACCATGTCGTTGGCCGAACGGCCCGTTTGAGTATGCCAAACGGGCCGTTCGGCGTGATGGTTTGTGCCGTTTTGCAATGCAAAACAACCGTTTCGGTAAGTTCATGACTGTCAGGCTGTTGTAATTTATTCGGTTGATAGCCGTGGCAGGCGTGGCAACCTGCAGACTGCGCCCGCAATGTTTGCAATATGGGCGGTCGCTTGATGGCATCTGCCTATGATGCCAAAGCGCCGCCAACAAATGATGGTTGGCGGCGCTTCGTGGATTTTCGTTTTCTGTAGTTATGCTGTGATGATGGCGCGGCTCATACGAGTTCAACCTTGTCGATGTCCTGTTCCATTTCGCAGTAGTGGCATTTTAGTATGCCGTTCTTTTTGTCAACCACATGGAAAAGCGTCTGCATGGGCTCGTTGTTGGTTATGCATTTGGGATTGTTGCATTTCACTATGCCACGCAGTTCGTCGGGTGTGGTGGCTGTCTTTTTGTCAACCACCTCATAGTCTTTTATGATGTTGAGCACTATGTTGGGGGCCACAACCGAGAGGCGTGATATCTCCTCGTCGGTGAAAAATTTGTCTTCCACCTTTATTATGCCTTTGCGCCCGAGCTTCTTTGACAGATAGTTGTAGCCTATTGTTACAGGCGTGGCTATTTCTTCGAGCTTAAGCAGGTTGACCACCTGGTATGTCTTGTCGGTTGGTATGTGGTCGATGACGGTGCCGTTTTTGATGGCGGCCACGAGCATTTCGTTCTTGTTCATGTGTCAGATGATTGTTTTGTCGTTTTTAACTTCGTCTAAAGAAATTCCCAGCACGTCGCAGAAGATGGCCTCGCGGGCATAAAGACCGTTGCCGGCCTGTTGTATGTAGTAGGCGTGCGGGTTTGAGTCAACGTCGTAGTTTATTTCGTTCACTCTGGGCAGCGGGTGCAGTATCTTCATGTTTGGCTTGGCCTTGGCCAGCATGTCGTTTCTTAATATGTACACGTTTTTCACACGTTCGTACTCCATGAGGTCAGAGAAGCGCTCTTTCTGCACTCGTGTCATGTAAAGGATGTCGGCGTCGGCAATAGTGTCTTCGGTGAATTCGGTGTGCTCTTCATATTTTATGCCGTGCTCCTTGCAGTAAAGCTTGTATTCTGCGGGCATGGCCAGCTCTTTTGGGGCTACGAAGTGGAACGTGGGAGAGAAATGGCGCATGGCCATGATGAGCGAGTGGACGGTGCGCCCGTACTTAAGGTCGCCCACGAGGTATATGTTCAGGCCTTCGAGCGTTCCTTGGGTCTTGTATATGGAGTACAGGTCGAGCATGCACTGCGACGGGTGCTGGTGGGCACCGTCGCCGGCGTTGACAATGGGCACCGGCGACACTTCGCTGGCATACTGGGCGGCCCCTTCGATGTAGTGGCGCATCACGATGACGTCTGCATAGTTTGCCACCATCATTATGGTGTCTTTGAGCGTCTCGCCTTTAGTGCCACTGGTCACCTTTGGGTCGGCAAATCCTATGACGCGCGCCCCGAGGCGGTTGGCCGCTGTTTCGAAGCTCAGGCGGGTGCGGGTTGAGGGCTCGAAGAACAGCGTTGCCACGACTTTGCCTTTCAGCAGTTCCCTGTTGGGGTGTTTCTCAAATTCGTGCGCCATATCAATCATGTAGAGTATCTTCTCTTTCGTGATGTCGGCGATAGTGACAAAATTATGCTTTTCCATCAGTGCTGTAATATGTTTTAAGTTCATTTTCGACCGCTAAGGTACACATAATTTCCGATAATTGGATATATACGGCATAGAAAATCAACCATATTTTTTTGTATGTGAAGTAAAATCCTTACTTTTGCATGAAGGTAATTAATTATGACTACGTTTTGAGATGAGAAAGTTCTTTGTTCGCTTCCTTTGGACCGTGTTGGTGCTTGTGGTGCTTTTCGCAGCTGTAGCCTTCACCGCCATTGCCAAGGGGTGGATAGGCTATATGCCGCCGGTAGAGGATTTGCAAAATCCCATCGATCGTTTTGCCACGCAGGTGTATTCTGCCGATGGTAAGATAATGGGTACATGGAATTATAATAAGGAGAACAGGATTTGCGTGGACTTTTCTCAGTTGTCGCCATCTCTTGTACAGGCGCTCATCGCCACAGAGGATGTTCGATTCTACGACCATTCGGGCATCGACTTCTATGCTTTGGGAAGAGCGGTCGTCAAGCGCGGCATACTGGGGCAGGTGAATGCAGGCGGCGGTTCCACCATAACGCAGCAACTGGCCAAGCAGCTTTACTCTGGCACGGCCCACAGTGTCACCGAGCGTATGTTGCAGAAGCCGATAGAGTGGGTCATTGCCGTGCAGCTTGAACGGAACTACACGAAGGATGAAATCATCGCGTTGTATCTCAACTATTTCGACTTCCTTCACAACGCCGTGGGAATAAAGACCGCGGCCAACACTTACTTCGGGAAGGAGCCACGCAACCTTACTGTAACGGAGTCGGCCATGCTCATAGGCTTGTGCAAGAACCCGTCTTATTATAACCCTGTGCGCAACCCGGAGAGGTGCCGCGAACGGCGCAACGTGGTGCTAATGCAGATGATGAAAGCCGGCTTCCTAACCCAGGCGCAGTATGACCAGTATTCTGCCGAGCCCTTGAAGCTCAATTTCCATGTGGCCGACCATAAGGATGGTATAGCAACCTACTTCCGGGAGTTCCTGCGCCTGTACATGACGATGGAGAAACCGCGCCGGGCCGACTACCCGTCGTGGAACATGGTTAAGTTTTACCAGGACTCTGTGAACTGGGCTACCGACCCCTTGTGTGGGTGGTGCCATAAGAATACGAAGAAAGACGGCACGCCATACAACGTTTATGCCGACGGGCTGAAGGTGTTTACCACCATCGACTCCAGAATGCAGGAGTATGCCGAGAAGGCTGTGCGCGACCATGTGGTGAAGTTCTTGCAGCCGGCCTTCGACCGCGAGAACCGCGGAAAGAAAACCGCTCCGTTCTCCGGGAAACTGACAAGCAGCCAAGTAAACCAGATATTGATGCGGTCGGTGAGGCAAAGTGAGCGCTATCGGGTGATGAAAGCCGATGGGGCTTCGGAGGCAGACATAAGGAAGGCGTTCCGCACACCTACGGAAATGACTGTCTTTACTTACCATGGCGAGATTGACACAACGATGACGCCGCTCGATTCTATACGATATTACAAGTCGTTCCTGCGCACCGGGTTCATGAGCATGAGCCCGGTAGACGGGGCTGTCAAGGCTTATGTCGGTGGAATGGATTTCATACATTTTAAATATGATATGTGCATGGAAGGGCGCAGGCAGGTCGGGTCGACCATAAAGCCGTTCCTTTATTCGCTGGCAATGGAAAACGGATTCTCACCATGCGACATGGCACCAAATGTGCAACAGACGTATATCGTGGCCGGGCAGAGGTGGACACCGAGGAATGCCAGCCGCAGGCGGTACGGGCAGATGGTTACGCTAAAGTGGGGGCTTGCTCAGTCCAACAATTGGATTTCGGCGTATCTTATGAGCAAGCTCAACCCGCAGGCTTTTGTAGACTTGCTGCATGAGTATGGCGTGAACAACCCCGACATACATCCGTCGATGGCCTTGTGCCTTGGCCCATGTGACATATCTGTAGCCGAGATGGTGAGCGCATATACGGCTTTCGTCAACCATGGCATACGTTGCGCGCCTTTGTTTGTCACAAAGATTGAAGACAATGAGGGTAATGTCATAGCCCGATTCCAGCCGAGGATGAATGAGGTTATAAGTGCCGAGAGCGCCAACAAGATGCTGTATATGCTCAAGGGGGTGGTCGACGGCGGCACGGCCGGCAGGTTGCGCTTCCGTTATAATATGAAAGGTGAAATTGGTGGTAAGACCGGAACTACCAACAACAATAGCGACGCGTGGTTCATCGGGGTTACTCCCGAACTTGTCAGTGGTGTGTGGGTTGGCGGCGACGACCGCGACATTCACTTCGACTCTATGCGAATGGGGCAGGGTGCCACGATGGCGCTGCCCATCTGGGCATATTACATGCGCCGCGTGTTTGCCGACACCGACCTTGGGTATAGTGAGAGTGCTGTGTTTGATTTGCCGAAAGACTACAATCCGTGTGGGGCTGTCGCCGACTCGGTTGAGGTCGATGGCATCGATGAAATATATGAGTAACGCTTGTCGGCATGACATCTGTCGGCCTTGATTCGACCACAGCGCCTTGCTTCTGACGGCGTATCATCGCAACCTGCGTTGCCGGTTTGCCTGAAAGGGCTGCCGGCAACGCAGGTTGCCGTTTTCACGTCTGTCGCTGGTCTCTTTTTGCATGCGCCAGCTGGCATATATTTTGCGCTTTGTCGTTTAGTTGTCAAAGCTGTATCTTTTCCTTTGCTTTGTTTGTTTATCCTGTTTGCAAATGAACTCAACACCCGGGTTCGGGTTGTCTCCTAATTCTGTTGGCAGTTTCTTGCCGTTCGTATGTGCTTGTTTGGCTAATGCAGGCATGTTGCTTATGTTTCACCGTCTTGCGCGTTTCGGTTCCCCATGCCAGTTGTTCTGCTGCGCCATATTGTTGCTGGTGTATTTTGTTTTCGCTTATAATATTTATATTGTATGCCTCCCACTGTGCTTGATGTTTGTCAAGTGAAATATAAAAAAACGTTTCCCGGAGGCAAAAAAATCCGCGAATGTTTTGTGGTT
>NZ_JAMBLP010000038.1:0-22888 GCF_023336985.1 Marseilla massiliensis
TGTATCCCCGCCTGCGGCCCCGGCCGCGCATCCCATCCCCCAGGTCTGCCGGGGTCGGCCACGACGGCCGGATTGCTCCATTGCGCCGGCAGCCGTGCAGGTAGCGGACGCCGCCGCTGCTGCGCCCGATAGGACTGATGCATTTATGGAGTTAAATGAAGTTAGGGGAGTTATATGGAGTTAGAGGACAATAGCACAGACTGCCTTCCTGCAACACGTTCCCCATGCTCCCAGGACACCCATGTTTCCAAAACTATTGTCTTAACTCCTTTACTCCCCCTAACTCCTTAACACCAAAATATATCCTAAACTATTGTCTGTACTCCTGAACTCCTGTACTCCTGAACTCCCAAGAGTATGATATCTATTGTCCTGACTCCTTTACTCCCCCTAACTCTTTAACACCAAAATATATCCTAAACTATTGTCTGTACTCCTGAACTCCCAAGAGTATGAAATCTATTGTCTTGACTCCTTTACTTCCTAACTCCTTAACTCCTAAAACATTTCCTTGAATAATGCCATTGTCCTCACTTGGTGCCGTGCATACAGGCTGTTGCCTTTGCAAATGGCGCGGCCGGCCAAGCCTGGGCAATGTTGCCGGCAGGAAGCCTGCAACAGAACTAATTCACTTTCGACTCTGAAGGCCGATTGGGGTTGAACGTTTTTGAAATCTGTTCGCCTACACGTTTGATGGCGCCCTTGATGTCGGCCTCTTCGTTTATGCCCAATGTGCTGTATGCACCTCGGCATGAAACCATGGGTCGGTTGGTGTCGAAATCTATGAAGTTGATAGTGATTACTGTTTCTTCTTTGCTTACGTCGACACCGAGTGTTGCTATCAACAGTGAAGCTTGCTCTCTTTGTGTCAGTCTGTCGATGCGGTATTGATTTGTCAGTGTCAGCCCCGACCGTTCCACCGCGTCGTATAGCTGTATCTGGTATTGCACGAGTTCCGGGGGCATTCTGTACGTGTCATTGTCTATGAGCGCTACATATTTGTATTTGGACAAATCGGCACCTTGAGAGACAACTGACTTGGAAGTTGTGCATCCCGCCATGAACATAAGCACAAATGAGCCAAAGAGCAAAGTGAGCATTCTTGATAAATGTTTCATTCTCGTCGTCATAAAACCCCTGTAGGCTCTCTACGGAGCATTCATTTGTTTGTTACAGGAAACGTGAGCCAACTATGCCATCTCGGCATTCTATTTGAAGATGCCCTTCGCCTCACAGCGCTTGATGTGCATAACGTTTCTTCTTTTTCTCGCATGTGACGGATAGAGTTGCCGCCATCCTATCGCAAAGGTAGGTAAATTCTGCGGTAATATTGCATCATCCAACGCTTTTTTCTGCTTCGCAAACGTAATACGGCTTACAGGCCGCATGCTCGGCAATTACGCTTGCGTGCAAGCCGTAGGCCCAATATTACGGCAATATGCAGGCTTTGTGCCCTTGCCGACAAGCGGTTGCCATTGCCTTTGTTCCTTCTTTGTGCAATATCTTTGCGGCTTTTCTCGTTATGTAAATAGTGACGGCAATCATAAAGTAGCTTAGTATTGATGATTAATTTAGAAATTCGACATGCAGTGGACTGACCGTGTACGGCAAATAAGGATGCTATTGGTTATAGTTGCAGTGGTGATAGCTGTGGTTTCACTGTCTGTGTCGCACATCCTTGTAGACGATTTGTCAAAAGAAGAACGCAATAAGATGGAAGTGTGGGCTCAGGCATTGCATGCCTTAAGCAATGCAGACGAGAACACCGACCTAACCCTCGTGCTTAGTGTCATACGTGGAAACAATACCATTCCCGTAATAGTCATGGATGCCGGTGGCAATGTTACTGACTATCGGAATGTGAAGGTCAATGCAAGGAATGAGGCCGACTCCATGGCTTACATCTCCGCCCTGGGCCATCAGATGTACCGTTCCGGCAAATATATAAAGGTTGACTTCGGCGGGGCGTCGGGCAAGTCGGATTACCAGCTCGTGTGTTACGACGAATCCAACATGCTCAAGCGCCTCTCGTCGTATCCCTACATACAGCTTGGGGTGGTTCTGATTTTTGTCGTTGTGGCTATTTTTGCATTGCTTTCATCGAAGCGTGCAGAGCAGAACAAGGTGTGGGTAGGCTTGTCAAAGGAGACGGCCCACCAGCTTGGAACTCCCATTTCAAGCCTCATGGCGTGGGTGGAGGTGTTGAAAGAGAACTATCCCGATGACGACCTGATACCGGAGATGGACAAAGACGTCAAGAGACTGGAGCTTATTGCCGACCGTTTCTCGAAAATAGGGTCGTTGCCCGAACCCGTTGACTGTTCGATGAACGAAGTGCTGGAGCATGTCGTCGACTACATGGGGCGCCGCACATCGTCGCGCGTGCTTATAAAAAAGGAATTCCCAGGCCATGACGTGGTCGTGAAGATGAGCTCGTCGCTGTTTGAGTGGGTGATAGAGAACCTTTGCAAGAACGCCGTCGACGCCATGGAGGGCAGCGGCACAATACTCATACGGCTGCTCGATGAGCCGGGAAAGGTTGTCGTTGAAGTGCATGACACAGGCAAGGGCATAAGGAAGAAAGACCTGAAGAGCGTTTTTACCCCCGGTTTCACAACCAAGAAACGGGGCTGGGGCTTGGGATTGTCGCTGGCAAAGAGAATTGTCGAGGAGTATCACAAAGGCAAGATCTTTGTGAAAAGCTCTGAGGTGGGCCGGGGAACGGTGTTCCGCATCGAATTGCGGAAAGCATAGCCCTTGCCCCTGCGCAACAGCCCTGCTCTTACGCTGAGAGGGCTGGCAAACCGTAACATGGCGCATGGGTGTGAGCCGCGCGGTGGGCTGACGTTGCAATGCCCATACCGAGTTAATGCCAAACGGGGCCTTCGGCGGCCTGATGCCAGGCTCGTGCATAATAGGGCAGGCATTTATGGCCAGTAGCATTGTGCGTAGCCGCTTTTGATTGATTATCAATGTTTTTCACCAAAGAGCAGCCGTGCAATGCAAAAAAAAGCAATATAATTGGCAGATATGAAAAATAATTCGTAACTTTGCAGCCCGAAACATTGTGCCCGCATGCGCCGGGAAGGATTGCCGTAGGCGTGTGCGGTGGGTGCAATTGTTAAAAGGAAGCAGGCAAATGTGCAGTTTGGAATCATTGAAGATAGACCTTAAAGGGCTGAGTGATGACGTTACAACGTTCACTTATCGCCTCAGTGACAGCTACTTCGAGGCTATAGACGCCCCCGAGGTAAGGCGTGGCGATGCCGATGTCAGCCTTACTGTGAGGAAAGTTGCCGGTGGTTACTTCGAGCTTCGCTTTCATATAGACGCTGAGGTGACAGTCGCTTGCGACCGTTGCCTTGACGATATGCGCCAGCCTGTGGTTGCCGATGGCCAGTTGACAGCCAGGCTTGGAGATGAATATTCCGATGATGAAGACCTCGTTACAGTGCCCGAGGATGACGGTGTGCTTGATGTGGCGTGGTACATCTACGAATTCATAGCCTTAGGCATCCCCATCAAGCACGTCCATGCCGACGGCCAGTGCAATGTCGCCATGATGGAGGCTCTCAGCGAGCACTCTGCCGGCATGGCCGACGATGCGGAAGGCTCTCAGGCCGTGGACCCACGGTGGAGCGGATTAGAGAAATTAAAAACAATAATTAAAGATTAAAAGAAAATGGCACATCCTAAAAGAAGACAGTCAAAGACTCGTACACGCAAAAGAAGAACCCATGACAATGCAGTAGCGCCTACATTGGCAGTATGCCCCAACTGCGGAGCTTACTACGTATACCACCATGTATGCCCCACTTGTGGCTACTACCGTGGAAAGGTGGCTGTAGTTAAGGAAGAAGTGGCTGAATAATGGAGAAGATCAACGCGGTAATCACAGGTATCGGAGGCTACGTTCCCGACTACGTCCTTAACAACGACGAGCTGTCGCGGATGGTAGACACCAACGATGAGTGGATTATGACGCGTGTCGGCATCAAGGAGCGCCGCATCCTCACCGAAGAGGGCCTTGGGACGTCGTACATGGCGCGCAAGGCAGCAAAGCAGTTGCTACATAAGACGGGGGTCGACCCTGACACGATTGATGCCCTCATCGTCACCACTTCAACTGCCGATTACCAGTTTCCGTCCACGGCATCGATAGTGCTTGGCAAGCTCGGGCTGAAAAACGCCTTTGCGTTTGATTTCTGGGCTGCCTGCTGCGGATTCCTCTATACTCTCGACGTTGCTGCGTCGATGATTCAGAGCGGCCGTTACAAGAAGATTATTGTAATCGGTGCCGATAAAATGTCGGCTGTGGTCGACTACACTGACCGTAGCACCTGTCCGCTTTTCGGCGACGGTGCTGCCGCCGTGCTTGTGGAAGCAACAACCAAGCAGAATGTCGGGCTCATGGATTCGCATTTCCGTACCGACGGCAAGGGGTTGCCTTTCCTCCACATCAAGGCCGGAGGTTCAGTGTGCCCGCCGTCGCCGTTCACCGTTGACCACCGTCTGCACTACCTCTACCAGGAAGGGCGCACGGTGTTCCGCTACGCCGTGACAAGCATGAGCGACGATTGCGCGCTCATTGCAGAACGCAACGGTCTGAATAAGGACAACATTGCCTTCGTAGTGCCCCACCAGGCTAACATGCGCATCATAGAGGCTGTGGCAAAGCGCCTCGACCTGTCTATGGACCATGTGATGGTCAATATCGAGCATTACGGCAATACAAGTGCCGCCACCATACCGTTGGCCCTCTGGGATAATGAAAAACGGCTCAAGAAGGGCGACAACCTCATATTCACGGCTTTCGGTGCAGGCTTTGTGCATGGCGCCACCTATGTGAAGTGGGGTTACGACGGCAGTTCTGTTCACGAGACAAAATAAGCCTGTTGATAGTTTTAAGTAGGTGTTCAAAATTAATTGCCATCAAATTGCGCGCTATTTCGGAGATGCATTCCAAAGTCCGAAGAGAGAGCGTAGCGTGCTACGCGACCGATGAGACTTTGGTATGCGGCCCGAAAGAGCACACAAGATGGTGGCAAAGATATAGAGGACACCTGCAAGGTCTATTGTATCGGTTAATTTTGAACAGCTACTTAACAAAAGCAGCGCATCACCTGCAAGCCGGGTGGGGCGCTGTTTTTGTTTTGCATGCAATGCGCCCTTTGTAATTCATGCGGGTTGCCTTTACCGTCATCTTTCACGCTCTTACGGGCTGTTTCCAAGAGCCCCATCGGTCGAGTGGCCCGTTCCGCCCCCTCTTCCGGCTTTGGAAGCCGTTCAGGGAACTGCGCACTATCTGATGGCAATTTAATTCAGGCAGCTACTTACACTTTGTGCAACGCATCGTGGTGTTGGCGTTGGCAACCGGTTGGCCTTTTCTTAGTTTTGGTAATAATTTGAAGTTTCGTGCGGAATATTTGGCCATGAGATTAAAAAACATTAACTTTGGATGCGATTTTCTGTTTGTGCTTTTAATGGCAATTAGCGTATTTAGCCATGATTTGCATTTTTAAGACTATATGTTTAACCTCAAAACAAAGGGAGAATGAAGGAAAGAATACTAAAGGCAGGCCGTGTGTTGTTGCCGATGTTGCTCACAGCCATGATGCAAGTGTCGTGCGTTGAGGACGAGCACGCCCCGTTTACAGACGATTCGGTCGCAGACGGTTCAACAATCAATGTGATGCTGCCGAGTTACGGTGAGTTTTATACAGGGTCGGTGGTTACCCTGCGCGGCACTGGTTTTACTGCCGGCGACAGGGTGCTGGTGCAGAATGGCACCAACGAAAGTGGCCAACCGGGCTATAGCGAAGGTTTAGATTATAATGGCGACGGCGTGGCCGACGTCTTGACCGAGGTTGAAGCCACTGTCATAAACTATGGCGACACATACCTTGACTTTGTCATCCCGGGCGAGATAGTATGGAGCAACGCCACTGTTTACGTTGTACGCAACGGGGTGAAGTATTTCATAGGCTACATACAACTATACAATTATTCGTGCAATACCACATGGCAGTCAGACGGGCTTACCACTTTCACCATTGAAGGCATGGATCTTTCGGATGTCGACCGTATCTTTCTGCGTTCAATGAGTTTCGACAACGAGGGCGGCATTACAGTCTCAACTGTTGAGCAGGAGGCCGACATACGCATCTATGACGATTACATGATCGAGTCGGCGGCATACATATTGGGCGAAGCCCAAGTCTACCTTGAGCGCAACGGCGAGGAGTTCTACGTTGGCCAAGTGTCTGCACCACCGTATTCGTGCTTGAGTTACCCGGCCAGTGACACGTATAGTCCGGGCGAGACCCTGACCATAGGCGGCCAATGTTTCATCCAGGGCGACCGCGTATTGCTGTATGGCGGCAACGAGAACCAGGATTATCATTATGCCGAGACAACCGTGACCGCCGACGGCATCACATTTGTGGTTCCCGACAGTGGCGATGCCGGCTTGGTTATTTATGACGTGCTGATAGAGCGTGGCGGCGTGTACATATCCCTTGACTGGAACTTCATGGCAGAAATGGATAGAATATAACATTGCTAACATAAAACTACGATTACAACAATGACAATGAAAAGTATGATTATGGCTGCGATTGCAGTGTTGGCTTCGGGCCACGCCGCAGCCCAACAGATACAAGAGGTGGCACCCGGAGTACACTCTGGCGACTCTCTCACCATGCTTGTCGACTCGCTGCAGCAAGAGATGCGTTCGCTGAAGTCGAGCAACCAGGAGCTGGAGGAAGACTCGCGCAACCGCAGGATATGGAACGACCGCGCCAAGTATTTCAACATTGCCTACGTCAACCAGAGCCTCACCCAGAAAGACATCAACGGCACATGGCGGTCAAACCTGGGCGTGGCGCTTACCAGCGGGCGCACATATTATTTGCACAAGAAGCCAATCCTGGGCATGATTAAGTTTGGCATCGACTGGAGTTATTTCGACATCAACTTCGCGAAGTATGAAGACAAGTTCGGGTTCTTTGGCGGCGACGTCTACGATTCGTCGCAAGACGGCGGCAACTATTACGACCCCGGCGACTACGGCACGTCGGGCGGCGACGATGGCACCGGCGTTGATACCGAAGACATGTACCAGGCCGAGATAGGCATGTCGGTAGGCCCTTCTGTCACGGTCAATCCCGTCGATGAGCTGAAGGCCAGCCTTTATTTCCGTGTCACGCCTACGATGTCGATGCTTTACGCAGCCGAGGAGTTCAGCACAAGCTACGGCACATTCTTCTCGTTTGGCGGCGCAGTGGCCTGGAAGGCCATCTCCTTAGGCATCGAGGGCCGTTGGGGCAACGTCAAGTACGACAGCATGTTCGACCTAAGCGAGCTCGAAGACATTGAAGACGGCGGCGACATCGACCTGTCGGGCGACGAGCCGTCGGCCAAGTGGAAGGTGGGCTCCATGCGCTTCTATATCAGCCTGAGGTTCTGACCGCCGGCGGCCTGCTTGCCGTGGGCCTCGGCGTCAGCGGCCTGCGGCTCCGGCAGCCTCGCCACATGCGCCGGCCTGCGGCTGCCTGTGCCCATTCCTGCCCGATGTCCTGTCGTGCCTTGGCCCGGCGGGTCATCGGGCTTGCGTTTTTTCGGCGCGCCTACCGTCCGCCGTGTGGCGTCGGCACAGGCCGTAATCCGGCCCGCTTGCCGGCCCCGGTGATTTTTGTTTGCGTGCCGGCGTGGCTTTGCCGGTTGCGGCCCTGCAGCCCACATGGCGGCAAAAGCACAGGCCGCCGCTACGATTTTCGGCAAAAGGGTAGGCAGTTTCATTTTTTTTTCGTAAGTTTGCAGACACTATCGCCGCTACGCCCGATAAAGGTATGGGCACAGCGGCGCAAATGCAAAAATACAGCACAAATGCACAAGGCAGGATTTGTAAACATAGTGGGCAATCCCAACGTGGGCAAGTCTACGCTGATGAACCAGCTCGTAGGCGAACGCATATCGATAGCTACGTTTAAGGCGCAGACAACACGCCACCGCATCATGGGCATAGTGAATACGCCCGAGATGCAGATTGTATTTTCAGACACACCGGGTGTGCTCAAGCCAAACTACAAGCTGCAGGAGTCTATGCTCGCTTTCTCTGAGTCGGCACTGCAGGACGCCGACGTGTTGCTCTATGTCACCGACGTGATAGAAGACCCTACGAAAAACAAGGACTTCCTCGACAAGGTGGCAAAGATGACCGTCCCGGTGCTGCTTCTCATCAACAAGATAGACCAGACCGACCAGAAGACGCTCGGCCAGATAGTGGGCCGCTGGCACGAGCTGCTGCCCAAGGCAGAGATTCTGCCCATATCGGCGCTCAACAAGTTTGGCACCGACCTGCTTCTAAAGCGCATCGGCGAGCTGCTGCCCGACAGTCCGCCCTACTTCGGCAAAGACCAGCTCACCGACAAGCCGGCCCGGTTCTTCGTGAGCGAGATAATACGCGAGAAGATACTGCTATACTATGCCAAGGAGATACCCTATTCGGTGGAGGTGAGGGTGGAGAGCTTCAAGGAAGACGACACCCACATACACATCAACGCCGTCATCTACGTGGAGCGCGAGTCGCAGAAGGGCATCGTCATAGGCCACAAGGGCATTGCCCTGAAGCGGGTGAGCACAGAGAGCCGCAAGGCCCTCGAGCGCTTCTTCGGCAAGAGCGTCTACCTCGAAGTGTTCGTAAAGGTCGACAAAGACTGGCGTAGCTCCGACAAAGAGCTCGACAGCTTCGGCTACAACCCCGTTTGACGGTGGTGGCCGTGGGCCGCGCGGGCATGGCATTGATTCAGCAACAAAGCGGCACCGGGCGTTGCCCGCGTGCCGCAACAACACATAGTAAACAAGCAAATGGCAAATTTAGTAGCAATAGTAGGACGACCCAACGTGGGCAAGTCTACACTTTTCAACCGCCTCACCCAGTCGCGACAGGCGATTGTGAGCGACGAGGCAGGCACCACGCGCGACCGTCAGTACGGCAAGTGCGAATGGAACGGGCGTGAGTTTTCCGTTGTTGACACCGGCGGATGGGTGGTCAATTCCGACGACATCTTCGAGGAGGAGATACGCAAGCAGGTATTGATAGCCACCGAAGAGGCCGACCTGGTGCTCTTCCTCGTCGACGTGAACAACGGCGTCACAGACCTTGACATGGACGTAGCCAAGATACTGAGGCGCACCAAGCTCCCCGTGATACTCGTGGCCAACAAGGCCGACGACAACGCGCAGCGCTATTATGCGGCCGAGTTCTACAAGCTGGGCCTGGGCGACCCCTATTGTGTGAGCGCCATATCGGGCGGAGGCACGGGCGACCTGCTCGATGCCGTGGTGGCCAAGCTGCCCGAGGGCAACGGCGAACTGCTCGAGGACGGCATACCACGCTTTGCCGTGGTGGGCCGACCCAATGCAGGCAAGAGCAGCATCATCAACGCCTTCATCGGCGAAGACCGCAACATAGTGACCGAGATTGCCGGAACCACGCGCGACAGCATATACACGCGGTACGACAAGTTTGGCTTCGACTTCTACCTGGTAGACACCGCCGGCATACGCCGCAAGAACAAGGTGACGGGCGACCTCGAGTTTTACTCCGTCATGCGCTCCATACGCGCCATCGAGAACAGCGACGTGTGCATACTCATGATTGACGCCACGCGGGGCATCGAGGCCCAGGACATGAACATCTTCCAGATAATACAGAAGAACAACAAGAGTCTTGTCGTGGTGGTCAACAAGTGGGACCTTGTGGAAGACAAGACGCAGAAGGTGATTGACACATTCACCACGGCCATACGCAACCGCATGGCACCGTTCACCGACTTCCCAATAGTGTTCGCGTCGGCACTCACCAAGCAGCGCATCTTCAAGGTGCTCGAGACGGCCAAGGACGTTTACCTCAGCCGCAAGATGCGCATCGGCACCACCAAGCTCAACGAGGTGATGCTGCCGTTGATAGAGGCTTATCCGCCACCATCTATCAAGGGCAAGTACATCAAGATAAAGTACTGCTCGCAGTTGCCCAACACCCAGATACCGTCGTTTGTGTTCTACGCCAACCTGCCGCAGTATATCAAGGAGCCCTACCGCCGTTTCCTCGAGAACAAGATACGCGAAAACTGGACTCTGACGGGCTCGCCCATCAACATCTTCATACGCCAGAAGTAGCATGAAAGGCCCGGTCGTCGCATTGTTGTGCATCGTGGCTGCTGCCTTTGCGGCTTGCAAGGAAGAGCCCAAGCCCGGCGAACTGGCCGCCAAGGCGGCCGTCGAGGGCTATGGCCACCTCATTGCGGGGCGCTATGCCGACTATCTGGCCGGTGTGGCCGGTGTCGACAGCCTGCCTGCGGCCTACCGCGAGCAGTTGCTGGCCGGCGCCAAGCAGTTCATGGCCCGGCAGCGGGAGGAGCACGGCGGCATAGCCCGTGTGAGCGTGGTGAAGTATGTGGCCGACTCGGTGGCCCGCCAAACCAACGTGTTCCTGTTGCTGTGCTTTGGCGACAGCACCAGGGAAGAGGTGGTGGTGCCAATGGTTGAGGGCTCCTCGGGGTGGCGCATGAAGTGACGCTGTGCGCCTGCCTCATGGGCGTGTTACGGGCAGCAATGCCGGGTTGCGGCTTTGCCGTGGCAGGCTTGCCGATATGCCAGGCGCGCCGTTCCACACAGTGGAGCGGCGCGCTTGGCTTTTTATCTCGTTTTGCCTTTCTTTTCCGCGCCGTTGCCACACCCGTATTTCGGTAGCGGGGTGGCAGCGCAATTCCGGTTCAAGTTGGCTTTCGTGCGGCTTTACTTTGCGCTATCCAAAATCATCAAAGCCTAATGAACCTTTAACTTTCTGTTGTTTTTTCTGTAATTTGGTCTGTATTTTACTTTGTTTATGCTATCTTTGCATTCTGGATGAATAACTTCAAATGAAGCCCGTGCACGGGCAATTCTGCTTATTTGCAACTTAAATCCAATCTTCCACAAACTAATCGAATAACAACGAGAATCATCCTTTTCGCCATAATGGCATTTGCAACACTCAGGGCCACAGCCCAAACAACAATCACCGGGCATTTGATAGACAACGAAAAAAACAACCTGCAGAAGGCAACAATACGCTGCTACATTGACGACAGCGTGTATGCCGGTGGCACCACAACCGACGGCAAAGGCGAGTTCAAGCTAAAAATAGCGCAAGAAAACAGGGCTTTGAAGCTCAAGGCCGAATACTTAGGCTTCAAGCCAACCACGATGGCCATCAGCCCTACAAAGGAGCATGCAATCCGCTTGGGCGACATTGCCATGGACAAGTCGACCGCGAAAATAGCCGAAGTGGTGGTGCTGGGCAGCAACACGGTGCGCACAGAAGACAGAACCATGATTTACCCCACCAAGGAGCAAATGCGCCACGCCTACGACGGATACAGTGCGATAGACGTGATGAGGATTCTCGGGCTTGACGCCGACCCATTGGAAAACACCATCAGATACCACAACCAAAGCGTGGCACTTTGCATCGACGGCAGGGAGGCTACAAACGAAGAAGTGCAAAACCTCAACCCCAAAGACATAAAACGCATAGACCTATACACGCAAGGCAAGCCGGAATACCCTGATGCATACGCCGTGTTCGACTATGTGCTGAAAGAACGCGACTACGCAGGGACTGTTGCCATAAGCGCATTGCACAAGCTGACCACACCCGAAGGCAACGCCCGGGCCACGGCACAATACTTTGAGGGGAAGTCGGAATATGCCATATCGGCAAACGGCAGCTACAACAACTTCAGCGGACAACCGCAAGACTGCAGGGCTACTACATACAGATTCCCCGAAGCCACAGTGACGCGCCGCACCGAATCACTGTCTGCCCTCAACCGGCAAGATGCCATGGGAGCCTACTTCACCTACCTCTACTCTGACACCAGGCAAAGCCTCTACGCCTCGGCACGCTTCAACAGGAGCCACAGCAATGACGAAAGCGGCAGCACCCTTGCATACAGCAACGACGCAGAGGCGTACACACGGCGTGAAAACGCCACCTCGCAGTCCATCAGCCCCGCCTTGAAGTTGCGCTACAGCCGCACTCTGCCCAAGCGGCAAAGCCTGCGCATGGAAGCATATTACAGCTACGGTAACAACCATTACGACCGACACTACGAGAACATAGCCGGCAGCGCATGCGACCGCTATGCCAACGGAACGCGCGAGGACAGCCACTACCTGTCGGCCACGGCCAACTACACTAAGGCATTCGGCCGCAAGTCGTCGCTAAACATCAACGTTGCCATGGGATTTACTGACATAAACGACATCACCATGCGCCAGGCCACGTGTGGCGACTTAAGGCTGCGCAAGCATACGGAAAGGCTGCACGTAACATATCTTTATAAGATAAAGAGGACTTTCAGCATACAGGCAAGCCTGGCGGGCAAAGCGGCCACTGTAAAGTCAAGCGGCAACGAGCAGACAAACCTATTTTTCACCCCGGGCATACGTATGTCTTACCTCAAGGGCAAGCATGCGTTGAGCCTGTCGCTGACGGCCATGAGCACGGAAGCAAGCAACGCCAACCGTACGGGTGACGAGTACCGCATAAACGAATACGAAGTCTTTGTAGGCAACCCAAAGCTCAAGGATTACATGAGCTACAACTCCACCGTCGACCACACGTTCGACATATCGCCAAGGCTGCAGTGGTTCAACTACGCCGCGCTGAAAGTATGCCCCGACTTCACCTACATGCAAATAAACCACGACGCCGGGCGCGGCGCGTTTGTACGCCAAAACGTAAACAACGGTACATACTGGAACGCGCACCTGGAAACGGGAGCCAAGTACTACATCATACCGAAACTGCTCGACATCATGGGAATAGCCATATTCAACCACTCAAAGTCGAGTGCATGGACCGACATCTGTGAAAACAGGATTTACTTCTCCATAAGCTCGCAGCTGCTGTACAAAGGCTGGCGGGCCTTGGTTTCATACATGACGCCAAGCAAAGGCGTAAACCCCACACTGGGCAATTACATAAAAAGCCCCCACAGGCTCAGGCTCACCATTGCCTACAGCATAAACGACTGGAACATCGAGGCGGAATACACAAACCCCTTCAGGGCTGCCACGCGGACGGAGTTCGACAACGGCGAGTACGCCACATGCAGTACATCGCGCACACCCCTCGTAACCGACAACTACGGACACATAAGAGTCAGCTACCGCTTCAACTTCGGCAAGAAGGAGCACAAGTTCAGCAACCCTGACACGCAAGACATCAACCAGACCTCAATATCCAAGGAAAATTGAAATGGAAAGCAAAAGGGAAATGAACCTTAAAGGCAAAACCATAATGGGGGCTTGACTCACCAACAGATTTGCCTGGTAATACCCCGGCAAGCGCTATTGCGGCGCCTGCTGTCGCTGGGCTGTGGCCGGCTCATCGCCTGTCGCCATGCCGGCGGTCCGGCCTGTGTGGCCTGCACCGGCAGTCTGCCTGCGGCCTTCAGCGAGCAGTTGCGGGCGGGCGTCCGGCTGTTTGCGGCCCGGGCGGGGGCTGCTTCACCATTCCGCCGGTGATAAAATCATTACAAGCCGGTTGTGGCCATGTCGTGGCGGGCATGCCGGCATGCCAAACGTGCCGCCCCACAGTGTGGAACGGCACGTCTGGCTTTGTAGTCCGGCCCGTTATGCCCGGCGTTTCCCGGCGTTTGGCAGCATGCTGTGGCAAGGGGTGTTTCCGTGGCATGGCTTGTCCGGAAAAAGTATTACACCGATGGGCTGCGGGCCGTGGCCGTGGCTTGTGTCCTGTTGCCGTACAGTTGCTCGCTGGTGTATGCCGTCGGTCACTTGTTTTTCACCTTTACCATCACTATTGGCTGTTCGTCCACATCGTCGAGCGGTGCCGTCTGGTATTTCACCTTGCCAAAGTCTATGGCCTTGAGGTCTATGCAGCGTATGGCGCTGTTGCGCATGGTGCGGTAGTATATGCGGCCGTTCATGATGTCGGTGGCCGACGTCCACTGCGTGGCACTGGGCAGGTCGGCGTGCTGTTCGCCCCTGGCCGTCTCAATGCCTATGGGTATGTCGAAGTTGTTCAGTATCTGGAAGCACTGGCGCACGGCCTCCGTAGCCGTGGCTGCGCGCGGTGTCGACGCCTGGTAGAAGGCTGCGCGGACAAAGCGCGATGGCGGTGTGACGTCGCCCGGCAGCCCGAGGAAGCCGCTGCCGGCGCCAAACGACATGAGCGACAGTTCGCCGAGCCGGTTTTGCGGAGCCGTGCCCGGCAGCAGGTTGACGTAGTTGTTGAGGTTGGTCAGTTGCCACTCGTAGCCCGGCGAGTTGGTCAGCACGCCGAGCTTCGACTCGAAGAAGTGGGCCTTGCCGTCGGTTATCTCCAATATGGCCTGGCGTCCCGATGCGTCGGTAAACCGCCAGTGGGCCGTGGACGCGCGCGGGTCGACGGCCACCACGTGGACGCTGCCCACGGCTTGCTTCACGTCGTCCACAGTCTTGCAGCTGCCCAGCACCCATGCCACGAGCTGCAGGTCGGCTATCGACGTGGTGCGGACGGCCTCGTCGAAAGCCTCGTACTTGCCGTATTGCGGAAAGTAGAACAGTCCGGCCGACAGTCCGGCCTCGTTGAGGCCCTCGGCCACAAACTCCTCCTGCTCTACGGCCAGGCCCACATAGCCGTACTTGGCCGTAAACGCCATGGCGCTCTTCTGCCCGCCGGGGGCGTACGACGTTTGGGCGTAGCCCCTGGGCACCACCACATACCGGCTCTTCAGGTCGCTGCCGCCCCATTCGATGGTGCGTGCCGGTATGCATGCCCCGTCGGCAGCTTTCAGGGTGATGCCTGTGCAGGCCTTGGCCTGGTTGAAACAGGCCGTTGCCGCCATCATGGCGAACAACACGATAGTCTTCTTTGTCATGTTACATTTGTTTGTTATTATCCCAGTCGGGCCTTCGGGCCGACTCTTTGTTATTGTTGCAAAGGTATGTAAAATATGCGAGACGCGTGCCTTGGCAGCAGAAAAAGTTGGCGGGAGTGAAGCCGCCTGTCAGGGCACCATCCCGCCAACGCAGTGCAGCGGCACCGATGCCGCCGCCTATTGGCTGTTGTCAGAGTTTCACTTTCACTGTCACAGCCTCGCTGCCGCAGCATCCCTTCAGTATGTAAGCGCCGGCGGGCACGGCCGGCGTTGCGGTGTGGTTGTTGGTGGTGGCGGTGAAGTCGGCCACTGCCATTCCGCTTGCGCTATAGAGCGTGAACGCCCAGCCGGCATAGCCGTTGACTGTGAGCCTGCCTCCGGCAGCCTTTATGGCCCTGTGGGCTGTGGCCTGGCCGATGGCGTCGGGCATGTTGACGGTGATGTATATCTCCTGTTCGGTGGTGATGCCGTTAGACTCGGCCGTCAGTATGGCCTTCGTAGTGCCTGCGCCAACCGGCTGTATGGCCAGGGTGGTGCCGTCGAGCGTTACGTCGGCCACGTTGGCGTCGCCGCTGTCAGACAGGGCGATGCTGATGTTGTAGGCTATGTTGTCGCGGTCGCTGACGCTCCCGGCAAGGTCGGCCGTGTATGGCTGGCCGCCCTTCTCCAAGGTTACATATCCGTTGACGCCGTTGAACTCGGGCGCATACTTGTCGGGGAACACGGGCAGCTCCTGGAACCAATAGTATTGCTTGAGCTTGAACGTCTTTTGCAGTTCGCCCGTAGTGCCGTCGACAAGGTGCAGCCAGTTGTGCTCATAGTTTTTGCCGAAGCCCGACTGCGTGGTCATCACAATCAGCCGGTTGGTGCGGTCGTCCATTCGGGGCGAGCCATACTGTATCTGCGTCTTGCCTTCGGTGGCGGCCACGCACGTTGGCATTATTGCCAGAAGTGTTGATATTCTCTTCAGGTTCATTGCCCATCCTTGTTTGGATGGCTGCACGGGGAAAGTCGCGTAACGGGCAGGATGCCATATTGTGCCAGCCTGCAATGCGCAGGCTGTTGGCAGTTGCTTCTCGCGGCCTTTCCTCGAAAGCCATCGAGTTTTATGTTTGTGATGTACATGGCAGGTCTTCTGACTCGTTCCACAGCGAACGCCTTCCCAAGCCGTCGTGGCTCAGTGGCATATTTGTTCGCTGCTCTAATGGAACTCACAGCAGCGGGACTGTCCGGGACTTCCACCCGGTTCCCTTTTAATCGCCCGGCGCCGCATGGCGGCATACGGGTGAACCAAATACGATTGCAAACTTATACAAAAAAGC
The DNA here is from genome assembly GCF_023336985.1 of Marseilla massiliensis. Classification (NCBI taxonomy): domain Bacteria; kingdom Pseudomonadati; phylum Bacteroidota; class Bacteroidia; order Bacteroidales; family Prevotellaceae; genus Marseilla; species Marseilla massiliensis. The sequence goes on from NZ_JAMBLP010000038.1 coordinate 16,256, forward strand.
CTTGAACGTCAAATGTTCAAGGCTAAAAGATGTTAAACAAGCACGATAAACTCGACAAACATGCCGACGAATCCCTGTGTGGCTTATTTGTTTCGTTTCTCCAGCACTGCTTTGCGCATGTTTTTCAGCAGGTCGCTGGCGAATATGAAGTCGGTAAGGTTTTCGTTGGGCGACTCCATTATCTCGCTGCTGTGGCCTTGCCATTCTTTGCGGCCCTCATGTATGAAGATGATGTTCTCGCCGATGCCCATCACCGAGTTCATGTCGTGGGTGTTGATGATGGTGGTGATGTTGAATTCCTGTGTGATGCCGTGCAGCAGGTCGTCGATCACGAGCGACGTCTTGGGGTCGAGGCCCGAGTTGGGCTCGTCGCAAAACAGGTACTTGGGGTTCAGGGCGATGGCCCTGGCTATGGCCACGCGCTTCTGCATGCCTCCCGAAATCTCGCCGGGGTATTTGTTTTCGGCGTCCACCAGGTTGACGCGGTCGAGGCATGTGCGTGCCCTTCGCACGCGGTCGCGCGCCGTCTTGTCTGAAAACATGTCGAGGGGGAACATCACGTTCTGCAGCACCGTCATCGAGTCGAACAGCGCGGCGCTCTGAAACAGCATGCCCATCTCCCTGCGCAGCATTATCTTCTCCTTCTTTGTCATCGACCCGAAGTCGCGGCCGTCGTACAGAATCTCACCGCTCGTGGGCGTAAGCAGGCCCACGAGGTTGCGTATGAGCACAGTCTTGCCGGAGCCGCTCCGGCCTATTATCAGGTTTGTCTTGCCGTTCTCGAACACTGTGCTGATGTCTTTCAGCACCTCTTTGTCGCCAAACGACTTGCATAGGTGTCTTATTTCGATCATATTCTTTAGTAATCAGGAGGCTGGAGACTGGAGTACAGACAAATGTGAAATGAGGAGGAAGGAGGAAGGAGAAGGGAGTACGGACAAATGTTCTGCAAGGAGGCAGGAGTGCAGAATCATGTTCTGCATAGTACATTTGCCGGAAGCCATGAGATGCTGATCTGTCTTTTATGATGAGGCAGTGGCATTGATTCTTCATCGGAAGGCATCTCCCCGTAGGCATTGCTCCGTCTTGTCGACTTTTCCTTATGTCATTTACTGTATTCGTGTCTTGTTCCTGATGTTTTTTAATCTTTTAAACAGTTATTATTTATTATGCCGTTGCAATATCCGTAGAGCTGTTTTGCGGTTTGCTCACTGGCATTGCAGAGTTGTTCATATTCGTTTATTTCGATGTATCCGAGGTCTCTCGACAATATTATATAGTCGCGGCACTCTTCAAGGCTGCCTTGGGCAATGTTCATGAAGCGCAGCTTGTCGGCCTTGCCCAGTTTCTTGTAGCCCTCGGCAATGTTTGCCTCGATGGAGATGGCCGCCCGGCGGAACTGCGACGTGAGGCCAAAGCGCTCTTCATGTGGAAATCTCATTGTCAGTCTGTAAACGCAAAGCACAAATTCATGCGCCTTTTGCCATGCCATTATGTTTTCAAATCCAAACCGTCCCATTTCTTCCTTGTATTTCCACTGTGCGCAAAAGCACCTGTAGAGTTGTATACTTCAGCTTCATTTCTCCTTGCAGAACAATTGTCCGTACTCCCGTCTCCAGCCTCCCGTCTTCTTGGAAAACATTTGTCTGCACTCCCGTCTCCAGCCTCCCGTCTCCTTGGAAAACATTTGTCTGCACTCCTGCCTCCTGTCTCCTGCCTCCTGTTCAGCTCAACAACTGCGTCAGGAACACGTCGGAGCAGAGAATCAGCACGCTGCTGCTGACCACGGCGTCGGTGCTGGCCTTGCCCACGTTGACCGAGCCGCCCTCGACAGTATAGCCGAAGTACGACGGCACGCTCGATATTATGAATGCAAAGAAGAGGCTCTTGATGATGCTCATCCATACGAACCATGGGTTGAAGGCGTGCTGCAGGCCCGACGTCAGGTCTTCGGGCGAGAGCACGTGGCCTATGTATGCCGTGCCGTATGCGCCGAGTATTCCCGTGGCCGAAGAGAAGATGACCAGGAAGGGCATGATGGTGATCAGGCCGAGCACCTTGGGCAGGATGAGGTAGCAGGCCGAGTTGACGCCCATGATGTCGAGGGCGTCAATCTGCTGGGTGACGCGCATCGTGCCTATCTCGGAGGCTATGTTCGAGCCCACCTTGCCCGCAAGTATGAGGCACATGATTGACGACGAGAACTCCAGCAGCATTATCTCGCGAGTCACGTAGCCCGTGGTCCACCGCGGCATCCACGGGCTTTGAATGTTGAGCTTCATCTGTATGCATATCACCGCCCCGATGAAAAACGATATCAGCAGCACGATGCCTATGGAGTTGACACCGAGCTGGGCCATTTCCTTCAGGTATTCCTTGAAGAACATGCGCATGCGCTCGGGCCGCTGGAACGTGCGCCCCATCAGCTCGAGGTAGCGGCCGAGGCTGTTCAGCCATTTGTATATTACCATCCTTTGAGTCATTTGTCACTGCAAAGGTAGCTATTATCCAATAGAAACCGAAATGTTGCGGTGGGTTTTTTGCTCCGCGTTCGTTAAAAATGGTGTATGTGGCAGGTGCTGCCGTGTCGGGCCGTGGGCCGTGTCGGGCCATGGCTTTGCATTTGTTTATGTGATTTTAAGGGGCATTCGCTTCGCATACTCGAATTTTTGCTGTACCTTTGCACAGGTTATAAGCATTATGGACGAAAACATCAGCATCTCGGCAGGGCCTGCCGTAGACGAGAGAAAGCAGGGAGGAATGACGCTTCGCACCGAAGGGCTGGTAAAGCGCTACGGCAAGCGCACCGTGGTCAACGACGTTTCCATCGACGTCAAGCAGGGCGAGATTGTGGGTTTGCTCGGGCCCAACGGGGCCGGCAAGACCACGTCGTTCTACATGACCACAGGCCTTATCGTGCCCAACTCAGGCCACATCTACCTCGACGACCTCGACATATCCAAGTTTCCGGTGTACAAGCGTGCGCGGGCGGGCATAGGCTATCTTGCCCAGGAGAACAGTGTGTTCCGCAAGATGAGCGTAGAAGACAACATACTCTCAGTGCTCGAGATGACGGGCAAGCCACGTGAGTACCAGATGGAGAAGCTCGAGAGCCTGATAAAGGAGTTCCGGCTGCAGAAGGTGCGCAAGAACAAGGGTGACCAGCTGTCGGGAGGCGAGCGCCGCCGCACGGAGATTGCGCGCTGCCTGGCCATCGACCCTAAGTTCATAATGCTCGACGAGCCTTTCGCCGGTGTCGACCCCATTGCCGTTGAAGACATACAGCAGATTGTCTGGAAGCTGAAATACCGCAACATCGGCATCCTTATCACCGACCACAACGTGCAGGAGACGCTGTCGATAACCGACCGTGCCTACCTGCTTTTCGAGGGGCGCATCCTCTTCCAGGGCAGTCCCGAAGAGCTTGCGTCGAACAAGATTGTCAGGGAAAAGTATCTCAGCAACAGCTTTGTGCTGCGCAAGAAAGACTTCCAGTTGATGGAAGAAGAGCGCAAGGCGCGAGAAAACGAAGTTTAAGTTTAAGTGTTAAGTATTAGTGATTAGTGATACTTAACACTTAAACTTAACACTCATGTCACATTGAGTATCCCCAGTCCTTTAGGGCGTATCCCCAGTTTTCTTCTACGAGCCTTACCGTGCGGTCGTCATACTTGTATGCATTTTTCTTGTAGCCCTTCTTCTTGTCGGTGTAGGCCCTTATGGCCTCTTCGGCCTCTTTGAATCCGGGCAGCCCCAAGTCGGCATATATCTGGCGCGTCATGCCGAAGGCGTCGGTCTCATAGTCCTCAAACTTCACCTCGACAAGGTTACCCTTGGGTATGAGCGCCTTGTCGGCCTGGTAGCGCTTGTACAGCTTTGTGTATATGTCGAGGATGTTGCGTTCCATCTCCTCGGGACTGATGTCTTCGAGCTTCAGCGGCTTTATGGTGTTGTTGAAGAAGCTGCGCGTGCTCTCAAACACCGTGTAGGGATTGCGCACAAGGTAAATGAACTTGGCGTCGGGAAACATCTTCACCAGTTCGCGCACGCGCCCGGTGTGCGGCGGGTTCTTCGACAGGAACTGCGTGCCGTGGGTGTTCCACAGGCTGATCTTTATCAGCTTGGTGAACACCTCCTCAAACACCCGCAGCTCCTCGGGCGTTATTCGCTCGAAGGTGAGGTAGCGGTCGCAGTATTCGTGCATGTATTTCGGGAAGAACCAGAAGTTGTAATACGTGTACGGCATCATGTTGGCCAGTGCAAACTCCTCCTCCTGCGGAAGGTCCACCGACAGCTCCATGTTGTCGGTGGGTCGCTTGTCGGGCATCAGCCACGCCATGTTTTTCTTGAAGAACGCCTGCCCGAACATCATTAGATGCGGGAATACGGTCTGGTATGTGGTGTTGTAGCCGAAGTGGCTGTCGCACGAGAACACGTTGTGCATGAACGTTGTGCCGCTCCGCCAGTGGCCCAGTATGAACACGGGCGGATGCTCCAGCGGCTTGTCGGCCAGCCGGCGGCGGTAGCGTGCGTCCTGTATTGGCGTGAGCAGGCTCAGCAGCCGGCACACGGCCTTGGTGAGCATGTACTTCTGTCTGTATCCCCTGTCGATGTCGCGCCCGTCGCACACGGCCCTGAACGTGGCCCAGTCGGCTCCCACGAGCGTGTTGATGGGCAGTTTGTTGAATTCGAGTAATCCCATGGTGCTATGCTTCGTTGATTATGTCTTCCACTGCCTGCTGCATCTTGTCGGGCGCTATGGCCGTGGCCCCGGGCTGCGCCTTCCCGTCGGCCGCTATGGCCAGGCATACGTCGCCGGGCTTCACTGCCACGGCTGCCGGCCTTGTGCAGCACGCCACGGCCACGCCGCCGTCGGCCAGCTTGCGGGCCATGGCCTCGGCGTCGGCACCGAGGCACTCGCCCGGCGTCAATGCCACGGCATACCGGCCTATGTCGAACAGGCGCCGCTCGAGCGTCAGCGCCAGCAGGCTTTGCTGCGCGTCGGTGCCGCCCTCAATCCAGTATACCCGTCCTTGCTGCCCTATGCGCTCGGTGCGCTCGTCGTCGGCCACTATCGACCGGCCGCCCTCCATGCGCAGCCTGTCGTCGTCGGAGATGGGCGTAAACAGGTCGGCGGTGTCGGCCTTGGCTGTTATCATGCCCACGGCCGAGGTGTTGTTGGTCACGGGGTCGATGATGATGAACGACCCGCAGCTCTTGTTCTTCATGTAAGGGTCGAAGAACAGCTCCTTGTTTGTGGTGATTACCACCTTGCCTATCTCGTTGAGCTTTAGCGCGTCGGCGTTCGACTGCTCCATCGTGTTCACGTCTACTCGGTAGCGTATGCCGTCGATGCGTGCCCTTGTGGTGTTGGTTGTCTGCTTGAGGTAGAACTGCTTGCTGCGGTCCATGGGCTCCTCGTCCATCCATACGAGCATGGCCTCGAAGCACCGCGCCGTGACGGGCTGGTTGTCGGGGTGCACGAGCATCTCGCCCCGCGACACGTCGATCTCGTCGTCGAGCGTCAGCGTGACACACTGCGGCGGGAATGCGCAGTCGAGGTCGCCGTCCTGGGTCACGATGGCCTTCACCCGGCTCTTCTTGCCCGACGGCAGGGCCATCACCTCGTCGCCCTTGCGCACCACGCCCGAGGCCACCTTGCCGCAGAACCCGCGGAAGTCGAGGTTGGGGCGAAGCACATACTGCACGGGGAAACGGAAGTCGGCCATGTTCTGGTCGTTGCCCACGCTGACGGTCTCGAGGAATCCGAGCAGCGTCGGCCCGTCGTACCACGGCGTGCGCTCCGACTTCTCCACCACGTTGTCGCCGTCGAGTGCCGATAGCGGTATGCACTGTATGTCGGGTATGCCGAGGGGCTTGACGAAGTCCATGTATTCGGCCACGATGCCGTCGAACGTCTGCTTGGCAAAGCCCACCAGGTCCATCTTGTTGACTGCCAGCACCACATGCTTTATGCCCAGCAGCGACACGAGGAACGTGTGGCGCCGCGTCTGCGTGATTACCCCGTTGCGCGCGTCTACTAGTATGACGGCCAGCGATGCCGTTGAGCCGCCTGTTATCATGTTGCGCGTATACTGCTCGTGCCCCGGGGTGTCGGCGATGATAAACTTGCGCTTGTTGGTCGAGAAGTAGCGGTAGGCCACGTCGATGGTGATGCCCTGCTCGCGCTCGGCCTTGAGCCCGTCGAGCAGCAGGGCGTAGTCAATGTGGTCGCCGGCGTTGCCCATGCGCTTGCTGTCGCGCTCGAGGGCGTCGAGCTGGTCTTCGTATATCTTCTTGCTGTCGAAAAGCAGCCGCCCTATCAGTGTCGACTTGCCGTCGTCCACCGAGCCGGCTGTGAGGAAGCGCAGCAAGTCCTTGCGCTCGTCGTTGTCGAGGAATTCCTCTATCGACATCCTCTTGCCGTTCTGGTTGTCTATGTCGTTCATAATCTTGTATGCTTTTTTGTTTGGAGGGATGATATTGCTGGTGAGGGGGTGAGGCTGTTGTGGCTGTGTTCGCCCCGAGATTGCCTGCCGCAAGCCCTGGCCTATTGCCGCCCGGAGGAGTTCAGGAGTTGCAGGAGTTGCAGGAGTTTCAGGACTTCAGCAGTGGCTGGAGTTAACGAGCTGA
>NZ_JAMBLP010000039.1:0-19269 GCF_023336985.1 Marseilla massiliensis
GTGTTTCCGACAACACCTTGCAAAACGGCCCGTTTTGTGTCTCAATATGGGCCGTTTGACACCGCAAAACAGCCCGTATTGATTTGCCAAACAAGCCGTTTCGGAAAACAGGGTGGGCCAGGCCGAAAACCGAAGCCCCGCCCACGGCTGTGAGCTACGGCTGGCCGCGGCATGCCAACCGGCCGCGGCAGCAACATCGAAGCGCGGCAACTGCGGCGCCACAGCTCTCGGGGGCCATTGCGCTAACGCCTGCCTGAGCCTGACTTACCGCCTGGGCCGGTCGGCGGCAACAACGGCCGTCGCCCGGCCAACGACCTTACGAAAGAGGCCATGTCGTCGATTACGTAGTCCGGCACGGTGCCGGGGATGTTGTATTCCACAGGATTCGACATGGCACTCTCACCCTCGAGAAACAGGTGGTTGAGCTTCGGGTAAGAGCGGAAAACGGCCTGGCTGCAACCGCCAAGCCGCTGCTGCCACAGCCGGAAGTCGGCCATGGTGACCTGGTAGTCGCGCTCTCCCTGCATCACGAGCACCGGGCGGCTCAACGCGGCGGCGCTGTCGGCAGGCGAGCAAGCGGCCATCAGCCCTGTGAAATACTGGGGCGAGTCAGCCTTGACACGCCCTGCGAGCGTGTCGATGTAAGCATCCGACGCCCCCGACGGACTGAGATAGCGCAACTGTTGGCCCACCACTTCTGCCATGGGGCGGGCCGCTCCCGCCATGACCACCATGCCGCCGACAGCAGCCGAGCGCGCGGCGATGAGCGGTGCGAGCGTACCCCCAAGGCTGTGGCCCAGCAACACTATGCGGGCGGTGTCTGCTTTGGGGTCGGCAAAAGCCATGCGGAGGGCCGTGAGGGCGTCGTCGATGGTCTCGTCGTATATGCTTATGGCTTTGGCCGAGGCAGGATAGGCGTATGTGCGCTTGTCGTATCGCAGCGAAGCCACGCCACGGCGGGCCAGCCCCAGGGCAATGTCGCGGAACGGATGGTTGGGCCCTATGGTCTCGTCGCGGTCAAGCGGGCCCGACCCGTGCACCATGACCACCATCGGGAACGGCCCTTCGCCCGCAGGATAAGTTATCACCGCCGGCATGCGCCACCGCCCGGTGACCACCGTGTCGGCCCTTTGTTCAACGCCCGGGGGCAACGGCTGGCCTGAGGTCAGTTTTTTTTTACCGCTTCGGGTGGCAATATCTGTATGCCAAGCATGCGGCCCGCGTCGTTGAAGACAATGAGCATGGCCAGTTCGGCGTTCTGAAACTGCAACATCGAGACGTATGCCCGGGTGCCCATCACGGTCTGCACCTCCCACGCCCCGTGGCCCTTGTACTTGCCGGCCATGGCCTCAACATTGGCCATGATGCCCTTCAGGCTTTCCGGCTTTACCATGCCGCGCACCTCGTCGGCCATGTATGAATATAGGCTGTCGGCGTTGTCGGCCCTTACAAAAGCCAGCATCTTTTCGGCCATAGCCACATTTGGATCGGGCGTCTGGGCATGACAAAACATCGAAAAAGAGGCTGCCATTATAACAGAAAGCAATATTTTCTTCATGATGCTTAACGTTTGGTTACGTTGGCAAAGGTAAACAAAATTGCTTGAAGCCACAAACGCCGCTATCAAAAAACGCTAAACAAAACACCGCATTGCGGCATTTTGAATGAAAATAACTAAAAATATTTGCCCATCCACACTCAATATGCAGCGAATTGCCTATCTTTGCATAAGATAAGCTGCTCTCGGCAATCTGTGAACAAGCTCACATTGCGCTCGATTGCATTATCTTTGCATAAGACAAGATGCTCTCGGCAATCTGTGAACAAGCTCACATTGCGCTCGATTGCATTATCTTTGCATAAGACAAGCTGCTCTCGGCAATCTGTGAACAAGCTCACATTGCGCTCGATTGCATTATCTTTGCATAAGACAAGATGCTCTCGGCAATCTGTGAACAAGTTCACATTGCGCTCGATTGCATTATCTTTGCATAAGACAAGCTGGATGCGGAAAATGCTGACACGCCTGCTTTCGGCCACAGCCAACGGCCCCAGGCATTGCCCAGCGCCACCGGACGGCAGCTTAAGGTAGCACATTAGCACAAACAAGACGAAACCATGCACGAAAGCGACAGTATTGTAATAATACCCACTTACAACGAGAAGGAGAACATAGAGAAGATTATCAGGGCTGTGTTCGGACTGGAAAAGTGTTTCCATATACTCGTAATCGACGACGGATCTCCCGACGGCACGGCTGCCATAGTGCACCGGCTGATTGACAATGAATTTGCCGACAGGCTCTTCATCGTTGAGAGACAGGGCAAGCTGGGGCTCGGAACGGCATATATAGCAGGGTTCAAGTGGGCCCTGGCCCATGGCTACGACTACATCTTCGAGATGGACGCCGACTTCAGCCACGACCCCAACGACCTGCCAAGGCTCTATGCCGCGTGCCACGACGAGGGCTACGACGTGGCCATCGGGTCGCGCTATGTGTCGGGAGTCAACGTGGTCAACTGGCCCATAGGGCGGGTGCTGATGAGTTATTTTGCATCGAAGTACGTGCGACTTGTCACTGGTTTCAAGGTCAACGACACCACGGCTGGCTTCAAATGCTACAAGCGCAGGGTGCTCGAAACCATAGAGCTCGACAAGATACGCTTCAAAGGCTATGCCTTCCAGATTGAGATGAAGTTCACGGCCTATAAGATTGGCTTCAAGATAAAGGAGGTTCCTGTCATTTTCGTCAACCGTCGCGAAGGAACATCCAAGATGAGCGGCGGCATATTCAGCGAGGCTTTCTTCGGCGTGATGCGCCTGCGCTGGGACGGGTGGACACGCAAATATCCACCCATCAAGAAATAGGCAAGCCACTGAGGCCCCGCGCCGGCACCGCCCCAGAGGCTTGTGGAGCCCCTCATTGGTTGGGGTTCTCCACGAAACCTTGGTATTTCGGCTCTATCGAACTCATCACCGAGTCGTAGCTCTGGTGCATGATGGCCTGCACATTGCGCGGGCCCTTGTCTACAGGATAGATGGGCTGGTGGATTGTAAGGCGCAGCGGATGCCAGCTCACCCAGTGCCAGTCGCGTGTGCGGGGCATGATGTCGAACGACCCGTTGATGGTGAGCGGCACCACGGGCAGCTGCAACTCGTCGGCCAAAGTAAACGCCCCTTTCTTGAAAATGCCCATGTGGCCGGTGAAAGAGCGCGACCCCTCGGGAAAGACAACCACGCTCATGCCGCTCTGCAGCGTGTGGCGGGCCTCCTCATAGGTTTCCTTTATGCGTGCCGGACTGCGCTTGTCGACGAATATGTGATGCGCCGCCTTGCACGCAAACCCCACAAACGGTATCTTCATTATGCCGCGCTTCATCATCCACTTGAAGTTGCGGCCAAGGAAACCGTATATCAGGAAGATGTCGAAAGCACCCTGGTGGTTTGACACAAACACGTACGACTGGCCCGGTTCCATGTTCTCGCGCCCCTCGACGGTGACGGGAATGAGGAACAGGCGGACCACAAGCCATGACCACCAACGGCCGGGATAGTAGCCCCAGAAGTGGCCGTTGCCAACCGAACAGCCCGCAGCCACGGTCAGCGCAGTAATTATCGTGGCCACCAACGACAAAGGCACGGCCACAAACAACTGGTAAATGCGATAAAGATATTTAAATACTGTATTCATATTCTTGTTTTATTATTCACTTACTCCACTGCCTTCACGGTGGCAGTCGGCCCATGTCAGGCTTTCTTGCGGTGCAGCGTGATTACCACAACCTCGCCCGGGACGCCGAAACGGAACGGCAGGAAACCGCCAAGACCGGTGCTCACAAATATGGCGCGGGCCCCCTCACGGTACAGTCCGCCCCACTCAGAATACTTGAAAGCTATGGGCGACCACCCGAACAGCTCAAACTGCATGCCGTGGGTGTGGCCGCTCAGGGTGAGCTGGGCGTTGCACTGGGGCAGTATCTTGCGCCTCCAGCACGACGGGTCGTGCTGGAGCATGAGCACAAAGTCGCGAGGCGACGTGCCACTGAGGGTCTTGCCGACGTCTCCCCGCTCGGGCGAGCGCTTGCTGATGCCGTCGTTCTCCATCCCTGCAACGATGATTGAGTCGCCTCCGCGGCGCACCACGCGGTGCTCATTGCGCAACAGCGTCCATCCCATCTGCCGCTGCAGGTCGACCATCCTGCGGCAGTTGGCAGCCTTGGTGGCCGTGTCGGCATGCAGGTAGTCGGCATAGTCGTGGTTGCCAAGCACTGAGAACACGCCGTCGGGGGCATGCAATGAGGAGAGTGTGCGCACATGACGCTCAACCTCTACAGGCCTCATGTTCTGCAAATCGCCAGTAAACACAATCATGTCTGCATGCTGCGCGTTGATGGAATCTACGGCTGCGTCGAGCAAATAGTCGCGGTCAGACGAATAAGTGCCCACGTGTGCATCCGAGAACTGCACTATACGGTAGCCGTCGAATGCCGCCGGGAGGTCGGCGGAAGCATAGTCTATCTGCTTCACCACTATCTCGTTGAACCCTATGGTCGAGCCGTATATGAGCACATACCAGTGGACTGCGACCATGGCAAGGCCCACATGGTTGCCGTAATTCCGGCGCATGTGCAGCCACTTCTTCAACGCCAGGCCCACCACAGAGCACAAGGCAAAGACGAAGTTGGGCACCACGAGCAGCCCGAGCAGGAACAAATAGAAATTGAGCGCTGTCGTGTCTGCCGGCGCAAAGTCGGGATGCATGGCCAAAACGACGGTGAACACGGTCATGCAGAAGCCCGGAAGCCACCACAGCATGCGCACCCACACACGCCCGAAACGCTTGCGCCGCAAGTAGCGCAAGTCGACATACAGGCATGGGAGCACTATCATCAGCAATAAATATACAAATATCCGCGCTATCATTCAATATAGATTTGAAACCAGGAACTTACGTATCAACGAGACTGGCAGCCCACGGCGGCGTGCATAGTCGGCCAGCTGGTCGGCCCCTATGCGCCCCACGGCAAAGTAACGGGCCGCCGGATGCGCCATCATCAGCCCGCTGACGCTCGCATGGGGCTTCATGGCCCCGCTCTCGGTGAGCCTGATTCCTATTGCCGAGAAACCCAGTATGTCGCCGAGAATGAAGTTTATGCTTGCGTCGGGGAGCGACGGGTAACCCACGGCGGGGCGTATTCCGCAGTACTTCTCGGCGTGCATCTCGGCCATGGTGAGCCGTTCGTCACGGGCATAACCCCAAAACTGCTTGCGCACTTGCTCGTGCATGCGCTCTGCCGCGGCCTCAGCCAAGCGGTCGGCCAGCAGCTGAACCATCATGCGCATGTAGTCGTCGGAAGCAAAGTCGGCCTCGAGCCCGGCGTCGACGGTGGTGGCAAAGAGCCCCATGCGGTCGACCCGGCCCGACGATGCAGGCCTTATGAAATCGGCAAGCGACAGGCACGGGGCGCCCGGCGACGGCGGAGCCTGCTGCCGGAGCAATGGTATGCGCGTGCCTTCAAACACAATGTCGTCGCCGTCGGACACGGCATCACCCAATGCGAAAAGCGCATGCACGGAATAATCGCTGTCCAATGAGCCGAGCACGGCGTGCGCCTCGCCCTTGAGGCGGGCTTGTTCGGCACTGTCACCTACTTGCCATGCGTGATAGAAGTAAAGCCAGTTGATGTAGGGCTCGAGCTCGCTGATGCTGTATTTAAGCACTTGCCTGACCATGGCTGCTACCTGAATGCGACGGCCTGACCCACATACCCGGTGTCCACGCGGCCGTGGCTGTAGACCGGGTGACCGTTGCACAGGGTGCATTCCACGCGCCATTGGTACTCATGGCCGGCCATGGGGCTCCACCCGCACTTGCTTTCGATGATGTCGTCGGTGACTGTCCATGGGCTGCCGGGGCGCACAACAACCAGGTCGGCCTTGTATCCCGGACGCACGAAACCGCGCTCCCGCACGCCGAACAGCGTGGCAGGGTTGTGGCACATGAGCTCCACGAGCCGCTCGATGGTGAGCACCCCCGAGTCGACAAGCTCGAGCATGGTGGGCAAGGAGAACTGAACCATGGGCATGCCCGACGCCGCACGCATGCAGCCGCCTTGCTTCTGCGACAGCAGATGGGGCGCGTGGTCGGTGCCCACAACCGTTATGCGCCCGTCGGTGAGGGCCCGCCGCAACGCATCGCGGTCGGCCGCCGACTTGATGGCGGGGTTTACCTTTATCAGCGAGCCGTATTTGGCGTAGTCGTCTTCAGAGAAATAGAGGTGGCCCACAACGGCTTCGGCCGTTATGTTGGGGTCGGTGCCGAACAGGCTCAGCTCGCGCTCGGTGGACAGATGGGCCACGTGCAGCTGCGTTCCGTGCTTGCGCGCGAGCTCCACCGCGAGCCTCGTGCTCTCGAAACAAGCCTCGGCGCTACGTATCGACGGGTGCAACGCCACGTCGGGGTCGTCGCCATAGGCCGCGCGGGCAGCCTGCATGTTGCGGTTTATGATGGATGTGTCTTCACAATGAACCATGACCGGCATGCCGGCGGAGCCGAAGATGCGCTCCAAAGCATCGCGCTTGTCGACGAGCATGTTGCCTGTCGACGAGCCCATGAAGAGCTTTATGCCCGGTATGCGGTGGGCGTCGAGCCGGTCGAAGAGGGCCACATTGGCATTTGTGGCACCGAAGAAGAAAGAATGGTTGACGTGACATTCGCGCGCGGCCAGGGCAAACTTGTCGTCAAGCGCCTGCAATGTCGTGGTCTGCGGCACGGTGTTCGGCATGTCGAAAATGGTGGTCACGCCACCTGCCGCCGCCGCCCTGCTCTCGCTTTCCATGTCGGCCTTGTCTGTAAGGCCGGGCTCACGGAAATGCACATGGTCGTCGATGACGCCCGGCAAAACGTAACAGCCCGCAGCGTCTATCGTCATGTCGAAAGACGCTCCGGGCCTTGTGCCGCACGAATATATGCCTTCAATGTACTCACCACCGATGGCTATGGCCGCTTCGGACGTCTGTCCCTCATTCACCACCAGTGCGTTTTCTATCAATATCCTCATCTTTGCTTAGTGTTGTAAGTCCAATCCCGGCGCCACCCTCGACGAGTCGGCGCGGCCGGGGGCCATGCCCAACGAGTCGGCAGGCAGCGACTGGCTGTGCTGCCCGGCCCCGTCGGCGGACGGAATGTCGAATCCCTGCATCCTGGCCTCGTTCTCGCTGGCCGTGCGGTAGTACTCCTTGACGTAGGGGTCGTTTTTGAATTTGTCGGTAGCCTTGCTCATGATGTCCTCTATCTGCGGTGTAAGTATGGGGTAACGGAAACCGCTTGTGATCATCATGAACACGCCCGGGCCGAGCACATTGTCGAAGTTGTCGACAATGAACGTTGTGACCAGGCGGTCTTCTTCGCGCGTTATCTTTGCAGCCTCGGCCGAGAGAGTCTCGTTGATCACAGCCTCGTCTATCCCGTCGAGCAGCATCTGGCTCTGCTTGTGCGACAGTTCGCCCATCTGGTTGGCCAGTTGCTTGTGCTTGTCGAGGAATTCGTACAGCCGGTCGTTCATCGGTGTGCCGCTGACGCTTTGGCCCGCATTGTCTATCTTTATGCGTATGTCGCCTTTCTCGAGCACGACCGGCAACAGCCCTTCGTTGTCCATGAAGAGCGTAGCCATGCGGACAGTGTCGAGCACGCCGCTGAAGTGGAACTCACCGTGCAGCACCGCGCAGGAGTCAAGGCTTTGCAGCTCGTTGTCGGTGACTGTCTTGAGGTACAATTTGCTGCCATCGAGCGACGACACCGACGAGGAGCCTTCCACGTTGTACGAGTTGGCGCACGATGTCAGCACGGCAACAGCCGTTAGCGCGTATAGAAGTTTGGTCATAGGCGATTGAAATATCATCTCTTAAATTATGCGACAAATGTACAATGTTATCGTGATGTGAGGAAAAAAATTCATGCAATTTAAAACAAAAGCAAGGTGTTTTAGAGTTTTTTTGCCTCCTTGTCCAATTCGCGGCTTATCCTATGGGTGGAATACAGCTGCAACACTGCGGCGATGAGCAGTGCCACCACCCAGTTGTTGTGCACGTAGTTGACGTAGTAAGTCCACTTAAGCCCGATGAAGTTGCCTTGGTTTGCAAACATGAGCAGGGCGGCCAGCAGGAAGCAAACGTCGCTTGCTATCATGATGCCCCTGAGCCTCCGTATGGTCAAGTTGTTGCCTTCGTAGCGCTGCTTGAGCTGCATGAGCACAAAGGCCAGCGCCCCCATGGCAAAAACGTATGGCGCCCACCCTTGCAAGAAGATGTTGGCTGCACTGCCGACGACCATCATCACGGCACCGGCGAGGAAAATAAAGCTTTCTGTATTATTCAGTTGTCTCATCTGATTGGTTGGATATGGCTGGTTCGTCGTCGCTTAGCACGAAGATGTCTTCGTCGTCCATCTTCATGAAATACCTCTCGCGGGCTATCTTCTCGATGGCCTTCGGGTCGGCGTCAAGCCGTCGCAGCTGCGCCCTGTCGCGCTCGTATTGCTCCCGGTAGAGCTTTATCTCTGCCTGAAGCTCGTCGATGTTGCGGCGGTTGCGTATGTGGCTCCACACGCTGTTCTCGTCGAGGAAGCCCACAATGGCCACCCCGGCAACGAGCACCACCACATATTTCAGTGCCGACGAGCTGCGCACGTATCTCAGTATTCTCCTTAAACGACTCATTTCCTTGTGTGATTAATGTATGAGAAGGCATGGCCGCCCGTATGGCCCGCAAACTGCCTCGGGGCGCCTGTGCCGGCAATGCCGGATGCAAAGGTAAGAAGAAAAGTTCAGATTAAGCTCCGTGCCGACGCATGTTTTTATATTTTTAAATGTAGGGATGCCGGTGCAGGCGTGGCCCCGGCGCCCCGCTGCCTGCCGTCTGGGCCTGCCCTGCCATGACGCTACGCTGGCCGGGCACATGGGGGCGGCCCTCGGTTTGTAAAACTATCGGCCAGAAGCGGGCCCCGTCGGCACCGGCCGCGCAAGCGGCTGACTGCCAGCAGGTTGGGCAAACGCCCCAAACGGGCCTGCAAAACGGCCTCCGCCACATTGCAATACGGGCCAAACGGCCATGCAAAACGGCCCGTATGGCATGGCCGTTTGGGCCGTCGCCACGCGCCGTGACGTTTTTGTAAAACTTTGTCAAAGCCGTGATGGCAGTGTTTACAAACAGTCGGTGGTTTTGCCAAACAGCAATTCGCCAAACCTGAACCACAGCGCTCCAAACGTCTCCGACGGGTAATGCAACATGAAAAGATACCTGCGGCGCAATGCCCGCCACGCCGTGAGCAACCACCCGGCATGCGGCCGCGACATGCCCTCGCGGCAGAACACCTCTGAAAAGATAAGCCCGGAATGCTTGCGCGACGGGGGCACAATCATCGACGAGGCCGGCGTGTGCAGCGTCTCGCCCAAAACATACATCAGCGAGCGCGCAAAGCGGGTGAGCCCGAGATGGCTGATGTCGGCCCTTACGGCGTCGGCTTCGCCGGGCCCGGCGTCGCGAAAGAACGCAACCATGAGCAGATGGTAGTCGACAAGGTTCAAAAATGCGAGCTTGCCTGCAAAGAAACAGCGGTAGGTACGCAACAGCATGTAAACCATGTTGAACCGTAATGTGGGCGTGGCAATGGCCCCCACTCCTCCCGGCAAGTCGACAGCGTTGGAAAACTGGTCGACGGCATGTTTGCCAAACCAGTCTATCAAACGCAAATTGACACTCGACGAGAGCATCATCGTGGGATAGGAAAACAAGCGCACACAGCACTCGGGGGGCATCGGGAAATCAGGGTCGCACACGCCTACCTGTGTGGCGGTGAAATTCTTGGACACAAAATCCATGACCTTGCGGTTGTCGCCGCAAACCCACAAGTCGACGACTGTGCAATGGCGCTGCAACGGGCCGGGATAGAGCAAGGCCATGGGCAGGCTGTTGATGAGGCAGACATAGAAGCCTTGGGTGGCGAGCTTACGGGCCACCTGCATGCACCGGCTGTAGAGCGGGCGCACCGCGTCTTCCCTGCTTCGGCTAAATATGGCCATGCAAATGGTGGTGTTGAGCGTTGGGCGCTTGCTGTCGGGCATACGCGCAATGGCCTCGAAGCACAGGGCCGCCGCATCATGGTCCCACAAAAAATCATACATGTCGCCCCATCCGCTGTCGCGGTCGATGTCTGGCGGAGTGCTGTCTGCCCCGATGGAATACCTCATCAGATGCAGAAACTGTTCTAACTTGTTTGTCTCCATTTCTGTTTCGCATTGCAAACTTACATAAAAATAATGACATTACAGCCTTTGCCACGCAATAAAAATAACACGCCAGCCACGGCCCGGGCTCCGGCCGCGCCGTGCGTATGGCACGACAAAGGCAAAAATCCCGCCCGAAACAGCCCGAATGTCGGGAAAAATGAGTAAGTTTGCATTGTCTTACAATTACCACACACATCGACAATGGAAGAATACATCGTTTCGGCACGGAAGTACAGGCCTACCTCGTTTGACTCCGTGGTGGGCCAGACGGCACTGACCACCACGCTGAAAAACGCGGTGAAAAGCGGCAAACTGGCCCACGCCTACCTCTTCTGCGGCCCGCGCGGCGTAGGCAAGACCACCTGCGCGCGCATATTTGCCAAGGCAATAAACTGCCAAAGCCCCACGGCCGACGGCGAAGCCTGCAACCAGTGCGAGAGCTGCCGCGCTTTCAACGAACAGCGCTCGTTTAACATATTTGAGCTCGACGCCGCCAGCAACAACTCGGTGGAGCACATCAAGACGCTGATGGAGCAGACCAGGATACCGCCGCAGGTGGGGCGCTACAAGGTGTTCATCATCGACGAGGTGCACATGCTGTCGACAGCGGCGTTCAATGCGTTCCTGAAAACGCTCGAGGAGCCACCCGCCCACGTGATTTTCATTCTCGCAACGACCGAGAAGCACAAGATACTGCCCACCATACTGTCGCGCTGCCAGATTTACGACTTCGAGCGAATGACGGTGAAAGAAACCATCGACCACCTCAAGAGCGTGGCCGACAAGGAGGGCATACGCTACGAAGAGGCTGCACTGGCCGTAATAGCCGAAAAGGCCGACGGCGGCATGCGCGACGCCCTGTCTATCTTCGACCAGGCCGCCAGTTTCTGCCAGGGCGACATCACATACCAAAAGGTGATTGAAGACCTCAACGTGCTCGACGAGGAATATTATTTCCGCATTGTCGACATGAGCCTGGAAAACAAGGCGAGCGGCATAATGGTGCTGCTCAACGACGTAATAAACAAGGGATTCGACGGCGGACTGCTCATTGTGGGGCTGGCCAAGCACATACGCAACGTGCTCATGGCAAAGGATGAAGCCACGCTGCCGCTGCTCGAGGTGAGCGACGAACAGCGCCGCCGATACGGCGAACAGGCTGCGAGGTGCGACACGAGGTTTCTTTACCAGGCACTGAAAATTGCCAACAGGTGTGACATTGACTACAAGCAAAGCAACAACAAAAGGCTGCTCGTTGAACTGACGCTCATCGAGATAGCGCAGATAACGCAGCCCGACGATTCGACAGCGTCGGCGGGGCGCCGCCCCAGACGACTGAAAACCCTGTTCAGGAACATCGCGCGGACTGCCCGGCCAGCAACAGAGGCCCCGCAGGTAGCCTCGGCCGGACCAGTCAGCAGCGTTATGGCAGCCATGAAGAAAAAGACCGACGAAGTGGACAACCAGTCAGGAACATCCGGCGAAAAGGCTGCCGCCGAGGCCGCCCCGCAACCCACAGCGGCCTATTCTGCCGCCAAACGGCCGGCACTGAAATCGAAGGCGGGGGCCCTGGGCTTCTCATGGAACAACCTCAGAGTGGCTGCCCAGCCTAAGAAAATGCAAGTGATACCGGGCACTCTCGACGCCAGCGACCCCAACGCCAAGCCAAACAACGAGCACAACGAGTTCAGCCAAGACGAGCTTGAGTTCCAATGGATGTCGATGTGCAACCGTATGCCACAGAAACTAAGCGGCATTGCGGCCCGAATGAAAAACATGACGCCCACCATAACCGACTTCCCGAAGGTGGAGGTGGTGGTTGAGAACCAGATAATGCTCGACCAGATGCAGGTGATAAAAGGCAGCATACAGAACACGCTCAAACTATATCTGCACAACAATGGCATCACCCTCGACATGCGCTTGGCCGAACACAATGAGCAAGTGAAGGTATTGAGCAGGCGCGAACAGTTTGAGGAAATGAGCAAGCAAAACCCGGCGATAGAGAAACTGCGCGGCCTGCTCGACCTGGAGCTGGCCTGACGGGGCTCATGGCCTACGCCAACGCCGGGCCGCAAGCCATGCCCCCTCCGGCCGGCGGGACGAGCCGGCGCTGCGTGGCCGCACGCCACGCCACGCGGTTGCGGGCCGAGGGGCGCAATCCGGTAGGCGCGCCGCTGCCCCAACCTGCCATCAGGCCGTCGTAAGCATGCTTCTACATTAATATAGAGTGCCCCGCAACGCTTGTGGCCTACAGCCAGAATGACGGTTGCCACATTGCGGCGAGGCAGCCCGCCACGCCTTCTGCAAAAGCGAATGGCCACCCGACGGGCTGCAAAACGAAACGGGCCATGGCCCCGACGGCGGGCTGAGGCCGGGCAAGGCCGGGCCTACCTAAGGGCAATGGCCACCCTGTCGGCCGGCATGACCCTAAATAAGGGCCATACCCATGGCCGCGCACTCACGCCGCATCTCATCGGGCCAGATGCTTGCCTGTATCTCGCCTATGTGGCCTTTGTGCAACATCACCATGCACAGACGGCTCTGGCCTATGCCGCCGCCAATGGTCAGAGGCAGTTCGCCGGCCAGCAGCTTGCGGTGGAAATATAGCTCCTTTCTGTCTTCCTTGCCCTCAATCGCGAGCTGGCGAAGCATCGCCTCCCTGTCAACGCGTATACCCATCGACGAAAGCTCAAACGAACGGCCCAGCACCGGATACCATATCAGGATGTCGCCGTTGAGCCCCGCCTTGCCGTCGTCGCCCGGTGTCGACCAGTCATCGTAGTCGGGGGCGCGGCCGTCGTGCTTCTCGCCATTGCTCAGCCTGCCGCCTATGCCAATCACGAACACTGCGCCGTATTTCTCGCAGATGGCATCCTCGCGCTCCTTGGGCGACTTGCCGGGATACATCTGCAGCAGGTCTTCGCTGTGTATGAACGTTATCTTCTCGGGCAGGAAGGGCTTTATCTGCGGATATGTCTCGCATGTAAGATACTCCGTGCGGCGTATAGCGGCATAAATGCGCTCAACCACATTCTTTAGAAAAGCCGTGGTGCGCTGCTCTGGGGTGATGACGGCCTCCCAGTCCCACTGGTCTACATAGAGAGAGTGGAGGTTGTCGAGCTCCTCGTCGGCCCTTATGGCGTTCATGTCGGTGTATATGCCATAGCCCGGCTCAATGCCATATTCGGCCAGCGACAGCCGTTTCCACTTGGCCAACGAGTGAACCACCTCGGCCTTGACCATGCCCATGTCATGGATGGGGAAGGTAACGGCCCGCTCCACGCCGTTGAGGTCGTCGTTGATGCCAAGGCCCTGCAACACAAACAATGGCGCTGTAACGCGCCTCAGGCGCAACTCTGTCGAAAGGTTCTGCTGAAAGAAATCCTTTATCAGCTTTATTCCCTGCTCTGTCTGCCTCGTGTCGAGCAGCGCCCTATAGCCTGAGGGCTTCATCAGTTTGCTCATTACTTTTTCCTTATTATTATATTGGACGATGAAACATTGCCCCAACCCTGAGGCCGGAACAACGGCCCCAACCAGACGGCAGGGCTGAATAATCGAATGCAAAGATACACTTTTTACGCTAAAAAGCAAGCTTTCGGGCAATAATTTATGCAAACAGACAATATTTCACAAGTATTTACAGCAAAAAGACACACCAACCCGCATTATCAATGTCAACTTGAGCACAAGGCATCTGGCCTACTTACGGCCTACACCCACTGCGCCAACTCAGCCTGCCACCACCCAACCGACTCGGCCGCCATCCACTGGCAAAGGCTTGGCATAAGCCACAGCAAGCTGACGCTAAGTAGGTGTTCAAAATTAATTGCCATCAAATTGTGCGCTATTTCGGAGATGCATGCCAAAGTCCGAAGAGAGAGCGTAGCGGGCTACGCGACCGATGAGACTTTGGTATGCGGCCCGAAAGAGCACACAAGATGGTGGCAAAGATATAGAGGACACCTGCAAGGTCTATTGTATCGGTTAATTTTGAACAGCTACTTATGCAAAATACACCACACCAACCATGGCCCCGCAACCGCCCGGCGGCCACATGTAACAGCATTGCAACACGGCAATCACACGTATTTAACATTGGTTTCATACCTTTGCGGGCGAAAACAAAGACATATCAAAAAGAGAATCATGAAGAGACTATTTTCGTTTGTTTACCTATTTGTTGGCCTGCTGGCAACCGCATGCGGCCAAAGTCAGCAACAGGGCGCAAAGAGGCCCAAGCTCGTTGTGGGCATCATAGTAGACCAAATGCGCTGGGACTATCTGCACTATTACGACTACACGTTTGGCAACAATGGCTTCCGCAGGCTGCTTTCCGAAGGCTACAGCTGCGACAACAACCAAATTACATATGTGCCCACGGTGACGGCCGTGGGGCACTCGTGTGTGTACACCGGATCTGTGCCGGCTATAACCGGCATAGCCGGCAACGATTTCTACAAGGATGGCAAACGCACGTATTGCGCCGACGACGCCACGGTGCAGACTGTTGGCAGCGAAAGCAAGGCCGGACTGATGTCGCCACGCAACCTGCGCGTTACCACTATGTGCGACGCGGTGAAGATTGCGCAAGACTTCAAGGCCAAGACGATAGGCGTTTCGCTAAAAGACCGCGGTGCCATCATGCCGGCCGGGCACACGGCAAACGCAGCCTACTGGTTTGACAACGACCACGGGGTATTCATTACCAGCACTTATTACATGAAGCAACTGCCCGAATGGGTTGACGATTTCAACAAGGCAAACAAGCAAACAACCGACATAAGGTATACGCCGAAAGGCAACACGCTTGTGGCCGACATGGCCATAGCAGCCCTGAACGGCGAACAGCTGGGCCGAGGGACCACAACCGACTTCCTGGCCGTCAGTTTCTCGTCTACCGACTACATTGGCCACCGCTACGGCACGCGCTCGCCGCAGACGGAAGAGGCCTACAGGGAACTTGACAAGGAGATTGCCAAACTGCTCGGAGCGCTCGACACTGCCGTTGGAAAAGGCAACTACCTGCTTTTCCTGTCGGCCGACCACGCTGCCGCTCACAACGCCGCGCTCATGCAGAAAAACGGGGTGCCGGCAGGCGAATGGGACGAATCGACGGCCCTGGCCGACATGAACGGGCACCTGAAGAAACTCTACAACACCGGGGCCAACCTGGTGAAAGACCTCATTGAGTATCGCGTATACCTTGACTACGAGGCAATAAAGGCTGCCGGACGCACGGCCGACGAGGTGGAAGCCGCGCTCTGCGACTATATAGACAACGACGACAGGGTGGCTTATGCCGTGCCATTCGACAAGGTTCAGTCGATGTCTATACCTCAGGCAATACGCGAGCGCATCATCAACGGATATAACCCCAAGCGCAGCGGCGACATTCAGATAATACTGCAGCCTGGATATTACGGCTTCGACTCGGGCTCGTTCCACGAAGGCACATCGCACGGCGTATGGTGCTCGTACGACACCCACATCCCGTTGATATTCTACGGCTGGCATGTAAACCACGGACGCACATCCAAGGAGACCCATGTCACAGACATAGCTGCCACCGTCTGCTCTATGCTCGACATACAGAGCCCTAACGGCTGCGTTGGCACGCCGATACAAATGAAGTGAGCCGGCATTGCGCCAGGCAAGCCCCAATGTCACCAAAGCAATGACATTACGCTTTCCGGGCACAGCGACATCCGTAATACATCTATTAGGCGGCCTGCCTCGTCAGGCCGCCTTTTTGCATCGCATGTCTGCCAGAACAATCAAAAAAACATGGTTCTGCTACATTTATGGGCCCAAATGTTAGGCTGTTCGGAATTATTTTACTACCTTTGCACTCGCTTTGGCCCCGTAGCTTAGCTGAATAGAGCGTCAGATTCCGGTTCTGAAGGTCTTGGGTTTGAATCCCAACGGGGTCACACGTGAAAACCCTGCATTTCCCAAGGATTTGCAGGGCTTCGTCATTTTAAGAGATTTGCATTGAGAAACCAGGCGAAAGCAAGCCTAAGAAAATCACCGCCGAAATTACCATTGAGATAATTCCAGATGAAGACGAGATAAAAGAGTATGTCAAAGCCCAGAAGAAGAAGGAAAGGCGCAGTGTTGTTTTCTTCCTTGCTCTTATCATTTGTGTCGTCTCGATATTGTATATCGATATTCATAAAGTTCACGGCTTGTACCTTTTTGGTTTCTTTTTTTAAGTGCTTGCACGGCCTTTCAAACCATCCTTGACACCAGTGTAGAGTTAGCGTCTACCGATAATTACGATGGTTATGTATGTTCTCCCCCAGATTAATGACTAATTTAATACCCGAAGTCTCGTCTTATACCTCCCCTGTTCTTCTCAACATATCCCCAAACTTTTCCTTGCTCTCGGCGGTCGTGGGCTGCGGCGTGTGGCCTTGCGCTCCTGAGGCTCATAGTCCCATGGTATCCGCAGCAGCTGTCGCGGCGTCACACGCTTGCGCAGTTGAAGCTGTATCAATATCTCCGCCATGAGGCGGGCGCGCTCCTTGCAGTCTTTGCGGTCGGCATCGCGCTGCTCGCGGTATTCCTCGTAGACAGGGACGAACTCCACGCCGTCGGCCTTGCAAGCCGACGCGATGCAGCAATACAGGTAGGCGCAAATGTCCGACAGGCCGCCAGGACAGTTTTGTCACCTCCTTTCCCGTCTCGCGCTTGAAGAGGGGCATGGCACCATAGTCTGCCTGCATGGCGAAAATAACAACGGAATTAAGTGCCGCATCTTTCCGTTGAAGCAATGTGCACGTTTTCAGGATAAATCTAAATAACTAATGTTGAAGCCCATACTCATTACTCGCCGGTTTTTATCATCGTCATCTGCGGTGACGGTTTGGATACAAATTGTTAAATATAAGCGGCAGCTCAGGGACAAGCCCCGGCACAGCACCGCAAGAGCAGTTTACAGCTCTACCGCCTCGACCTTCTACGCCTGCAATCTCTACAGCCGCGTGAAGTACAAGACGCAGCCAAAAAACGCCGGACTAAACACCATAATCGAGTGTCAGCAAGAAAAAAATTGCCCGCCCGTGGATGGTGGCGACGCCATGCTTTGGACACACGTGAAATACCTTGCAGTTCCATAGGGTCAGCAGGAAAATAACAAATACGATGCCAGCAATCTGTATTCATTAGCTCTGCTATATTTCGGCAAGCTACAGCTGTGCAAGGAAAACAGATATCAATAGTAAGCATAAGCAAGCATCACGTGATAACAAATAATACATTATATTATTGATGACAGTGAATAGCGTATTTAAATGTCAGTGTTATTCAGTTCATGAGCCAACCAACAGAAGTATTCAAACTTCCTTTTTTGTAACACATATCTCCGAACTTTACATTTTATAACAGCTTTAAGCAAATTGATACAGTGCGAATCTGTATCTTTGTAATATACAGCGTTACGAAAAATCTGTCTAACAACGACATGGTTGGCAGCTTAATCCATAACGGGAAACAGGTAAGTGGCGCATGGCTATAAAACGCATACCGCCATTCAAGACCAACCGTGTTGCAAGGCTATGCAGCTGTACAATCATTACTATAACATATAAATATTCATTATGATTGAGCAAACCACAATTTCTATAGCAGCACTAATTGCCACTATAATTACAGTTTGGGCATTATTAAAAATAAAAAAGCATGGATTGGCGTATATCTCGTGCAGAAAGAACCACATGGCGCATGGTTGCTGCCATGATTTAAGGATTGATGAAACATCGACCTATTCAGAAGAAGAACTAAGCCTATATAGCATTGGCAACCTTCACGTGGGAAAGTTCGGCGGAACCCTCAACACTCTGGGAACAGGTATTGATGCAGCAGAACGAACCAGCATGCTCCAACAAGACTTTGTAATAGACAATCGTGACAGGGCCATAAAAAAACTTAAATGGCTGTCAACAGCACCATCACAACTAACATTCCACTTTGCATACGAAGCATACCTTAAAGGCAAAGAAGGAGAGAATTGGCTAAGGAACAGCAAAGAGCTAGCCGACAGCAAAGAATTATGCGACGAATGCATAATGCAAATGAAGAAGATAAAAAGGCAATACAAAGAAATAATGAACGCAGGCATAGCTGATTCAGAATATGAATTGGGATTGCTCGGGGTCATTGCTTGGGATGCCGGTCAGCTGAACTTCCTCTCACGGGCATGCATGGAACAAGGATACATCAATAAGGACGAATGCATGATTTGCTTGGACGCCGCATTCAAAATGTCACATGAAGCATTTTCAAACTGGAAAGACTTTGCACACAGCTATGCCTTGGGATTCGCTTTATATGGTGATGCTACATGCATGGCTTACATGGCCGAACAATTGCTAAATGCCAAACAAAGCCCTTGGTCATACATAAAATGGGAGTGATGACGACAGCAAAAAGATAATGAATATACAACTACAATAGTTAGGGCATCATGAAGTCCCATCCCAACAGTAACTCAGCGCAAAGGCAATATAATATGATGTATATGCGGTCTGACGCATTCGGCAAATAAAAATGATGACTGCTCACACCACCTATCACCATCATTACCTCAATATACCACCTTAATACATAACGAAAAAAGATTCAGTAATACAGCCACATTTGTCGACCTGTGAAATGGATAAGCTACAGATGGATTATACCGTTAACAGGAGTAAGCAAGAAGCAGCCAAGAGGAATGCCCCCATTAACAATCACAATGCAAACGCAGAAAACAACAAACGCTGACTTAATGGGCCACCTGAATTAAGCAGAACCACCAACTGACCTCTCCTAAAAAAACATCAACCATCGGCACAGCCCTATCGGGCGCAGCAGCGGCGGCGTCCGCTACATGCACGGCTGCCGGCGCAATGGAGCAATCCGGCCGTCGTGGCCGCCCCCGGCAGACCTGTGGGATGGGATGCGTGGCCGGGGACGCAGGCGGGGATACAAAAAAAAA
>NZ_JAMBLP010000040.1:0-16944 GCF_023336985.1 Marseilla massiliensis
GTCTTCTTGAATTCCATGATTATTTTGTAGTTAGTTCATTATTGAAGTATTGTTTTATGAAACGATGCGTTTTACATTTCAATTTGGGCCGTTTTGTACCATGATATGTGCCATTTGGCAACATAATTTTGTGCCTTTTGAAATGTGTGTCGTATCATTTTGGTTTTCAGTGTGTTAACGTTGGCGTGAAGGTCTATGCCTTTAGTACGCCAATGTTATTCATGCATTTTCTTAATGATTCCGTCCAATAGGGAATATTGATGCCAAATGTTTCCTTGATTTTTGTCTTGTCGAGAACCGAATACGCCGGACGTTTTACCGGGCTGGGGAACTCATCGCTGTGGCAAGGCTCGATGTCGCAAGCTGTGTTTCCCGCAAGCTCGGCGATTCTCTTCGTGAAGTCATACCATGAGCAGACTCCCTCGTTACTGAAATGATATATTCCACGTTTTGAATATCCGTCTTTCGGGCTTTCCTTTTCATAGTCTGCCAGCACGGCCTTTATTGCCACTGCAAGGTCGTATGCGTATGTCGGTGTCCCAGCCTGGTCGAAGACAACGGTGAGTTTCGGCTTTGTCGCCGTAAGGTTGAGCATTGTCTTTACGAAGTTCTTGCCGAATTCTGAATATAACCATGCCGTCCTTATTATGACGTAATCAGCCCCGACTGCCTCTATGTTATTCTCTCCCTCGAGCTTTGTCTTGCCGTAGACTCCAGTAGGTGTTCCTTTTTGGTCTTCACTGCAAGGCGTATTGTAAGGGTCGCCGCCGAAAACATAATCCGTTGAAATCTGCACGAGAAGCCCGTTCACTTCCTTCATCGCCTTTGCCAATAGCTTCGGTGCATCGGCATTGAGCTTCCTGCAAAGCGCCTCGTCGGCCTCTGCCTTATCGACATTTGTGTATGCGGCACAATTTACTATGCACTGTATGCCATTTTCCTTAACTATTTTTTTTATGGCTTCACCGTCGGTTATATCAAGGATTGTTGTTTCAACGCCCTCAACCTCTACTACATCCGTAAAGGTATAATTGTCGTTCGTGTCTTTGCTTATGATGCGCATTTCGTTGCCGAGCTGGCCGTTTGCGCCTGTTACAAGTATGTTCATGTTGTTTGTTTTTTCTTTTTAAGTTTCAATATGTTATGGTATCATCATCGATGTTCCTCCATACTCCTGTAGCCTTAACGACAACTTTCTGTTCATTGCCGATGACGCTGTATTCCGGAACGTCAACTTTATCCGAGAGTACCGTACCAGCTGAAAACACACAATAATCTGGAGTTTGGGTACGCTTCATTATCCTGCATCCGTTTCCGAACCAATTGTTGGAACCGATAACGACAGGTGCATGGCCCCTGCTGTATCCTCCTGCCTGCTTTGTTAGCTTGTGGAAGTCAGTGTCCATAATCAATATATCCCATCCGAAGCTGATGCGTTCCCCGAAAACTATCCTGTCGTATGAAGTCAACCTGAAGGTTGTGGTTGCGGAAAAATTGCTCCCGAATTCAACGACTCCCTTTGAGCCGATTGAAATATAAGAGTTATTGCCGATGGAACATTTCCCGTTAAATGTAATCGTACCTCCGTGGTTCTCTATTGTAATGCCGGTATTAGGGTATAGCGAAACGGTCGGGAAGCCCAGTCTTATCATGCCATATTTAACTTTACCCCCCCGATTTTAACATTTCCTTGCAATTCGAGGAGTTTGGGTTTGTATAGCAATATCGGGAGTCTTATTGCCGTCTTGAATGGCAAATAATGGAAGTTGAAATAGATGCTTTGGATAATGTTCCTGAAATCCCGCCTATGTTGCCATATCTTATTGAACTTGCTCATCTAATTCAATGTTTAAAATCAAACGGACTGTCAAAGTCTTTCAATAGCGGATGTTTCGTGTCCTTCTCACTCAGTATTGCGTGTTCGGTAGGTATGCGCCAGTCAATGCCGAGGCTATTGTCAAGTATGCTTATTCCTCCGTCCGCCTCGGGATGGTAGAACTCATCGCACTTATACTGGAACACGGCCGTCTCGCTCAATACTGCAAAACCGTGGGCAAAGCCTTTCGGGATGAAGAACTGCCTGTGGTTGTCCTCGGTCAATTCAACCGCCACATGCCTGCCGTATGTTGGCGAGCCTTTCCTGATGTCAACCGCAACGTCGAGCACTTTTCCCCTTACGCACCTTACTAACTTCGCCTGCGTATATGGCGGACGCTGGAAATGCAGCCCACGCATGACACCATACGATGACATGCTTTCGTTGTCCTGCACAAACTCAACGTGCCCGACTTTCTCATCAAACTCCCTCTGCGAGAAACTCTCGAAGAAATATCCGCGGGCGTCCTTGAATATGCGCGGCTCTATGATTACCACGCCTTCTATTTCAGTCTTTATTACTTCCATCGTGTTTTATATGTTTATATCGTTTGCAAATCAGCTTCTCCCCTCGGGGAGATTGAGAGGGGCTTTAATACTCCAAGTTTTTCGTTATGTCATTTTCTTTTTCATTAAGTATTGACACAAGGTATTTCCCATAGTCGTTCTTCAACATAGGTTGCGCCACCTCCCTTAGCTTGTCCGCCGTTATCCATCCCTTTCGGTAAGCTATGCCCTCAAGGCAGGCAACTTTCAAGCCCTGACGCTTTTCCAACACCTCGATGAATGTCGATGCTTCCGACAAAGAATCATGGGTTCCCGTGTCAAGCCATGCGAAGCCTCTCGCCATAGTCTGCACTTTCAGCTCCTTGTCCTTTAGGAACTTCTGGTTTACCGTGGTGATTTCCAGCTCACCGCGTGCCGACGGCTTGATGCTCTTTGCTATGCTGACGACCTTGTTCGGATAGAAATACAATCCTACAACGGCATAGTTGCTCTTCGGGTGTTCGGGCTTCTCCTCGATACTAAGGCAATTCCCGTCCTTGTCGAACTCAGCCACTCCGTAACGCTCGGGGTCGCCAACCCTGTAACCGAACACCGTCGCCTTGCCGTTCTGCTCAGCATCAACAACGGCCTGTTCCAACAAGTCGTTCAGTCCTGCGCCATAGAAGATATTGTCGCCAAGAACAAGACAGGCGCAATCATCCCCGATGAACTTCTCCCCGATGATGAACGCCTGTGCCAGTCCATCAGGCGACGGCTGCTCCGCATACTCGAACCTCACCCCGAAATTGCTGCCGTTGCCTAATAGTCGCTTGAACCCCGGCAGGTCATAAGGTGTCGAGATAATCAGTATTTCCCTGATACCTGCCAGCATCAATACGGAAATAGGATAATAAATCATCGGCTTGTCGAAAATCGGGATAAGCTGCTTGCTGATTCCCTTGGTGATAGGGTACAACCGCGTACCACTGCCACCTGCCAATACAATTCCTTTCATAATTCAGGATTTATGTTGGTTCTATTTTTTAGATAATCTGAGGTACATGTCAGCCACTTGGCCGGCGATTTTCTCCCAGTTGTATTTCGTCATGTCGTAATCAATGTGCTGCAGCGGTTGCTCGATGATATCTTTCAGCTTTTCCGCCAAAGCATCTACATTACCGACGGGAAAATAATCACTTTCAGGTAGACTAACTTCCTTGTTGGCCGGTATGTCGCTCACAACAACTTTTACACCGTAACTCATAGCTTCAAGCAAGGCGATAGGTAGTCCTTCGTGACTTGACGGCAGGCAGTATGCCCGGCAGTTCGTTAACAACGAATGCAGTTTCCTGCCCTTGATGAATCCAGTGAGGATAATGCCGTTCTTCCTCGCCATCTCCTTTAAACCACGTGAATAATCATCCTCAAAGTCTGTATCGCCAGCCAAAACCAACTTTATTCCGCTATCTTTCTGCACTCTTAATTCTTCATTCTTAACTTGAGCGTAAGCGGAAATGAGGTGGTGCAAATTCTTTTCAGGCACGAAGCGGCACATGCCAAGGATGTACTTGCCTTTCTCTATGTCAAGCTCGTTGAAGTATTCGGGATAGTCGCATATTTCGGGTTGCGATACGCCGTTGTAAATCAGGTGGACGTGACTTGTGCGGTTGTATTTCCGCTTTATCAGGTTGCGTATCACGTCGGAAATTACTATCACCTCGTCGGCAAACATACAGCCCATCCGCTCGCCCAGTTTCAGCATCGTCTTTGCTGCAAATCCCCATTTGTCACGGTCGTAGTCTGGGCCGTGATGGGTGAAAACAACATTCATGCCTAACATCTTGGCGTATGGAACGAGCAATGCGGGGCCTATGGCGTGGATGTGCAGGATGTCCGCTTTTAACCTCTTTGCCTCGTTGATGGCACGGAATGTATGGATGATAGCTTCAAATGATTTCTTCTTCGGGCTGTCGATATTAACCAACTTTACGCCTTTCCATTCCTTCAGGTCGTCCTTGACATAATCAGTCCTGCGTATCACGGTAACATCAAAACCTCGTTTGGCGATTCTCGGAAACAGCTCCTCGCAATGCGTTTCCACGCCGCCCATGATGTTCGGGATGCCACGGGTGCCCGTAACTACTATCTTCATATTTCTCGGATTGTAAGGTTCTTGTTTTATTCGACTATAGTTTACTTTGGTTCTAATATGGGAAAAATGCTCTGTATGGAGAGTACAAATCCGTGATTTTGGCTCTATATGAATTGTTTTTTTCGTAACTTTGCCAACAGAAAGACATTAGCGGTTGTCATCTTAACAAACACAGATTTAAATCTGGCAAACCCAAAAGACTTTCCGATGCAAGTCAAGCCAAGATCGATAAAAGAGTCGTTGCAATATGCAGGCGCTGTCGTCCTTTCGTTGCTCTCTGCCTTATGGTTGTTTGTCACGGGCAAGAGGATAAGGTGACTATCTTTCAAGCCTTTTCACCACAGGCTGCAACACTTTGTATTTCACCACGTGGGCGAAGCAAATAACACCGGCTATCGTGAGCAGTGAAATGACGATATAAAGCAGGTCGTGCTGCGTGATGCGGCTCTCTATATGCAACTTCTCCACGGCGCGGTAGACAAGCATGTGCGAAAGGTATATCTCCATACTTATGCCGCTTAGGTACTTCGCTACGCAGTTGTTCAGTACCTTGTCTTTGGAGCCGACCGCATAGGCTAGCCATGCGAAGAAAAGCGCAAGCTCAAGCAGGTAATTTACGAAAGCGTCATGCACGTATTCCCTTGCAACAAAGAAACCTATTGAAACAACGGCCACACCAATTGCCGACAGCCATGCGTGCCGCCTGCCGAAGTCCGCGAGGCCGTGACTGTAAAGGTAGGCAAGACCTCCGGCAATGAACAGCGGAGCGCAGAACACCATGCAACGCCGTCCAGGTGCGCCGAAATGCACGAATGACACAAGGACGAACACCAGCGCGATGGCAAATGAAATCCACGCACGCCGTTTATTGCCAAGCATGAAAACGTAAAACGGGAACAGCATGTAGAATAGGAACACTACACCTAAAAACCAGCCTACGCCTATAACGTGGATTTCTGCATCGGGCGGCAATAGCCCGAAACACAGCGTCATGTTGGCGAACACCTCATAAAGCGAACCAATGTTGGGCTCAAACGCCAGGTCTATAAGACATAGCAAGGCGAAGAACGGCAATATGCGCAGGTAGCGTTTCCTATAGAATGCGTTTGGCGTAATCGTTCCTTCCTTTATCCGTGTGTAGTAACCGCAGCAAAGTGAAAAGCCACTGACAACCATAAACAGCAGCGTAAAATCGGTAAAGAATGGTATGATGCTTTCAGTGAGGTAATTCTCGGATGGCTTGACGTTTATGTTTGCCAGCACGTGCATCAGTATTATGCCAAGCGCAGCATAAGCACGGAGCCCGTCGAGCGAGCCATACCGCTCTCTGTTAACTTTATTTTTGCTTTCGGGGGGGGTAATTAATGTTTTGTTACACATTTTTGGGTTTGATTGTATAAAATATATGCGCGGTTGGAACAGGCGAATCTCATCGATCGCCTGTCCCTTGCTTGATCATAAACCAATGGAATCAGAACTTCTCCCTCATGTCTCCCTGGCACGGATCCTGGCCTACGTCGCACCACTTCGGGTCTATGCAAGCCGGCTTGCCTTGCATCGAGCGCAATTTGTTCTTCAATGCCCACGTGGCAGGATACTTGATGTACTTGTGCATCACAGGGCTTGCCGTGCCCACCATCCAGCAATTCTTCGGACACTTACGAACCATCTGCCTTACCTTCTGCGCCTGCTCGCTCTCCCAGATTTCCATGAAAGGCTTGTCGTGGATGTTGCCCATGCTCTCTTTCCAGTACCTTTCCTCCAGTCCGTTGCAGGGCATCACCTCGCCCCAAGGGTCTATGAAGAAGTTAACCATGCCAGCCTCGCAAGGCAGCATACGGCGCCCGCCCTCGATATAGTTGATGAGCCCCATGTTGAACCATGCTCGGAACCAACTCTTCGGGTGCTTCTCCTTCAGCTGCCACTCTATCAGTTGCCTGAAGTTGCCCGTCACCTCGTCCTTGTTTGTGATTACGTTGTCGCTCTTGTGGAAGTAGTACGAGTTGTGGAACGCCGCCGTGGCGAACTCCATGCCGAGCGAAAGTGACAGTTGGTAGAGCGAAAGCATGTCCTTAGAGTTGTGGTTTGACACTGTGCAACCGAAGCCGATGTCCTTCAGGCCCATGTGCTTCAGGGTGAGCAGCGTTCGCAGACCCTTGTCAAAGCCGCCTGCATGGCCTCGCAACTCGTCGTTCTTCTGGCTAAGCCCTTCTATGGAAATGCGGATGCCTATGTTTGGGAACTTCTTTGCAAGGGCCACGACACGGTCCTCAAACCAGCCCGAGGTGGAGATTACTATTCGTGGGGTATGCTTGTAGCACTCCTCAACTATCTCGGCCAGGTCTTCGCGGATGAAAGGCTCTCCGCCCGTAAGGTTGATGAACTTCAGTTGCGGCAGCGTCTTGAGGTCTTCCGCCCTTATCTCCTCCTGCCTGTTTGTCGGGTTCTTCCAGATGTTGCACATTTGGCAGCGCATCGGGCAGCGATACGTCAGGATGATGCTTGCGTCGGTTGGACGCGGAACTTTTGTGTTAGCCATTTATGTAGTCTATTTAATGTTTAAATCGTTGAAAATAAAATGTTTATGCGCTTTGGCAATACGTATGTGGGCACATCGTCTATGGAAAGGAAAATCCCTGCTTTCCGATTTGCCGCATATCGCAAGGCGAAACGTGCCGTTTTGCGGTGCGAAACGTGCCATTTTGAATGGCAATATGCGGCATTTTGCAAAGTGCCCTTTAACGGTCAAGGTAACACCTCATTATTTCGCCATAATAGTTTTCAGCGTTGTACCGTTTCATCGACGTATCGGCAATGGACTTATAGTCAAAATCAGCGTTGTACATCGTCTTGATTTTCTCAGCGAGGTCTGAAATGTTTTCGCTCTCGAACGTCATTCCGTTCATGCCCTCGTTTATGAGTTCTGGTATGCCGCCAATACGGGCGCCAAGCACAGGTGTGCCTAAGCACTCGGCCTCAATAGCCGACAACGGGTTGTTCTCGTACCACTCTGATGGTATCACGGTAAACCTGGCTTTCCCTACAATGTCCTTTATGTCAGACCATTGGCGGAAACCAAGAAACTCTACATTGCCCTTTAATTCTTCATTTTTAATTTTTAATTGCTCCAGCAATGGTCCTCCGCCGATAATCTTAAGTTTATACGGCAACCGTGCAGCGGCCTCAACAAGTGTGCCGACGCCTTTCTCATGGCTAAGACGGCCGACGTAACAGTAATAGTCGTTCTTCGCGTAATTGTCCTTACGGCATTTTTCAATGTCGATGAAGTTGCACAACACTTTCAACTTGTCTTTCCTGAAACCTCCCTGGGCCATCTTTTCGGCCATGAAACGGCTCGGGCAGACAAACAAGTCGGTGCATTCCTCAAGCCGCTTCCTGTTCCACGTCATTGCTTCACGATAACCGATTTCGGATGCAAGTCTTGAACCTTTCATACAGCGGTAAGTCTTGCACTGCGACTTGTCGCCATTGAAACACAGTTCACAAATTTCCTTGCCATTACGCAGACAGTCGTAACGTGGACAAAGCAGCTTGTAGTCATGCAGCGTCCACACCGTCCTTATGCCACGCCTATGCGCCAATTCTGCAATGACGGGTGACAGCTGCGTATGGATGTTGTTAAGATGCACTAAATCAGGACGGAAGTCATCAAGCAGCTTGCCGAACTTGTTTTTCACCTCGTGCGACCCGAAAGGCCTTGTGAAAGCCATCAGCTTGCTCATGTTCGAAGGAAAATATTTCTTCCACGGAGTTTCCTCGTTATCTGGATAGTCCATAGCGAACACCGCCACTTCATGCCCATGCGCCTTCAGCAGCTGTTCAAGGTTGAGCATATAGATACAGTCACCGCCCCGGCGGTAATAAAATTTATTAGAAAGTAAGATGCGCATAAATCAAAAAAGTCACTAGCCTTTATTAAAAACGTTAATAAATAATCTGGCAGAATGTATATTCGTAAGATTATTTCTATATGCAATGCAATTTGAAACAAATTGCTTATTATTGTCTATCATGGCTTTCATGTCTGTTTCATCCCAATCATCCTTAGCTATGCCCAACGAGTTGGCTGCAATATAATCGGCAGATGCTGGCTCTAAATTTGTCAATATCGGCGTGCCTGAAACTATAGATTCGGGAATTGATACCATATTCAAGTCTTTTCTTGTGTTTACAAGAAAGGCATACGAATCTCTTATGTATTCATTAAGTTCAGTTTGTGGCAAGAAGCCGACAAAGTCAATACAATCTTTCAACCCAAGCTCTGTCGCCAATTTTTTAAGATTACCTTCTTCCTCACCACGTCCGGCTATGATTAAGCGTATATCCCCATAGCCTTTAATTTGGTGGAACTTGGCAAATTTGCGGATTAAGCCGTCAACGTTCTTGCGGTATATCAGTTGCGAAGAACTTATTAACTGGCGTTTCTTATCTGTTAAATACTTAAACTTGTCAATGTCTATGCCATGATCTATTATTGTTCTCGAAACGTTTGGCATCCATTGCCTTACGAAATCTGCAGCTTTTCTCGAACGTGGAACAACGCATCTAACATTGCGCATAAAGAAACGAGCCACAACATTATACCAAAACTTTGAAGGCAATTTATGGAACTTGTTTTGATGCGTGGTCAATTCCTGCCATATTATTGTTTTGTGAGGACATCTCCGTGCAGCATATAAGGATTGGAATTGGAATACCTCACTTGATATTACAATATCAAAGTCATTACAATGCTCCTTCAAATATTTTTTCATCCCAGAAGAATAAGGCAATACAGAAGGCTTGAATATCCTTTTATAATCAGACTTGAAAAACAAAACTGGAAATTCATATTGTTCTTCTTCTGTCGGTTTGTAATCTTCCAATGCTGCCAACGTAACATTATGGCCTAAGTGCAGAAAACCTAAGCACATGCCGTAAATCATTGTATCCCTTATAGTCTTCACTTGCGGAATTTGATCTGTTTCAGAGGTATAAAGGATGCTGTTCAAAATTAAAATTCTGGACATAAATATTTTAAGAAAGCAATCGATTTGGGTTTAAAATACATTTATCGTACCAAGTACAATTTGCAGTAGTCCTCGACAAGTGTTTTGTTTGAATAAATTTTTTCATAACATCCGCTTAAGTTCCTGGCAGCATCTTTACCTGATGCCAACAGCTCCATCTGCACTTGCAAGGATTTTGTATCACCGCATTCAAAAAATGTTGACGCAACAGCCTTGTTGTCTATAAAGAACGGAACATTTGAAAGCAGAACCCGTTTATTGAAATAATACGCAATAGACAGTACCCCCGACATTGTTGCTGCTCTGTATGGGTAAACAACGAACAATGCCTTGTCAAACAAATCCTTTATTTCGGCATCATCTAAAAAACGATTTATTCTTATAATGTTCTTATCTTCCATGATTAAGTCTGAATAATCCAATCCTATGCCGGCTATTACCAATTTACGGCATTTTAGTTTTTCGGAATTCAAATAAGCTTTAATCAATATATCAACTCCTTTATAAACATTTACGGCTCCCCAGAAAAGTATATAATCTTTATCATTTTTTAATTCAGGAACTTTCATATTGCCTTCCTTGATTTCTTCTGTAACTAAAGTCGGGAAATGTGTGAATGAAATATTCTTGTTTGGATATATTTTTTTCAATTCTTCGAATTGCGATTGCGATGAAGTCGTTAGATTATTCATCCTGTCCCTTAATATCCTATATCCCCAATCAATATATTTACGAAGCATTATTGTTGCTTTACTGCTTGATTTTAATTCATGTGGATGTAAATCATGCACTGTATAATAGAATTTGTTTGACGGTTTATGCAACAACATATATGGGGCAAAAGAAAAATCGCCAGTAAGTAAATGTATTATATCAGGCTTAATTATCTTTTCCTTTTCTTTAAGAGCCTGAATTATTGATACAGGATAGAACTTATATATCAGTTTTTTTATTTTGTACTTCGGGTATTCAATTTGAAACAAGTGTGCTTTATCCATTCCTTTCAATACATTTTTATATGTATTATTTCCGGAATTGACAACCAACGCATACACTTCAAAACGACAATCCCCACTCAAGGTCTTTATGATTTTTGAGGCAAAAGGTATCATGCCTGAGGTAAATTCACTCGCTACGAACAGAATTTTAATTTTCATTTTATGTCTTTAATTTGGATTAAAGGACATCAATTCATATACCTTTAATCAATTAAAATAAGATACATACTGTAAGCATGGAAAGTAGTATTTACTTTACGCCAGCATAGTGTTGAGCAAATCAAGAGATTTGTTTCTTTCCGTTTCTATTATCTTGTTCACATTACCGTAGTCTATCGGCTGAAGCGCCTCAATGTCAAATGACGGAGAGGTGACAAGCCTGTCTTTAAGATTACATAAGGTCAGGATGTTGTCAACCCGAGAATTAAAACGGTTGGGGGTGACAGTAAGGAACTGCTTGTTGAAGTTGATAGAGAAGGCCGTACCGTGGAACGAGCTGACAATGACAAACTCGGCATTCAACATCAGTTGCAGGAATATTTCGGGTGTAACCTGAAGGAAATGCCTGTCGGCGAACTTCAGCCTGCGGTGATAGCTGTTGTAGCTTATCTCGTAGATTTTCCACCCATGCTTGCTCGATATCATGCCCGCATAGCGGCCTATCAGTTCGTTCTGGGCTTTTTCTTCAACGCTATAAACAAGGATGTAAGGTTCTGTCTTTATGGGGCTGAACCGTCTGGCTATGTCAGTCCATGCCGGCTTGTCAAGCAATAGTGTCGGGTCTAAAACAACCGGCACGTCATTGAACCCCAAGCCGGCGAGGATGCGGCTTGCGTCCGCCTCACGGACGGTTATCGCGCTATATTTGTGCAGCAGCCTTTTTGTCTCTTCCACTTCGCCTTCTGGTATTTCAGGCATGCCTATGCTTGCGGCGTAAGCCACGCGCTTGCTGCCAGGCGGCGCAAAGTCAAGGTAAAAGCTCTTGTCTATGCCCTCATTGTAAATGCTGTTCCATACTTGGTCGCTGCCCGTGACATAAATGTCGGCAAGTGGCGGATTGCTCTTCAAGTCTTCATATGAAGTATACCGTATTTTGCTTGATGGTACGAAATGGCTGACGAACTGATGGCAGCCGTTGCGTAATTTCCGCCACCGGGGGAACTCCCAAAACGTGTAGTATATTTTCTTTATAAAGTTATCCGCAAACCTTTTCCATGCCTCTTCGGACTGCCCCGGGCGGATGTAATCCATAATCTCTACTTCAAAGCCGCTTTTCTTTATCACCAGCGCCAATGCCAGCGCCTGAAGGTATGTGCCGAAGTTGGTGTTGTCGAATATGGTTATTATCTCTGCTTTTTTCATTTCAGCATGTCTTTAACTCGTTTTAAGGCACTGCCCACCACGGGCAAACGCTTGATGTGGTATTTCAAATAAAACTTGATGTTCTCCTTTGCCGATGGGCGGTATTTGTCAAGGAACTTGCCATAATCATTGAAGGCGAGGCCGTAACACGTAGAGCGCCCCTCTGGCAGTGGCGACGCATGATGCAGGTTGGCATTGTTCGCCACGGCGTCGGCCTCCGCTATTTGCCGGTTTACGGTCTTTGCGCTTACGGCGTTCCATACGTCCATGCCTTTGCTGTTATTCACAAGCACGGTGCTGACACCTTTCTTCATGTTGGGAAAGTCAGGCACTATTTTCTCCACTCCCCAGCAGTCGGCCAATGTAATGTCGCCAGGCCTGTGTACATTGGCAAACGGACAACAGTAGCATGCATATCTCATCATGCTGCCACTGATGAAGGCGTTGTAATATGCCGACATGTCATTGCTGCGGGGCAGGAAAACCTCCTTATTGTCCTTAAAACGCCTGAAAGCAGAAGAAGAAGAGCAACTCCATCCGCCCACCTTTTTGTCACGGAAAAGGTATCTGAATATTTTTCCTTGCCTTTTCTTTTCAATATTGTGAATAGTGTTGGCAAAAATCTTGTATGAGGGTGTGCCGTGGCAGACAAGGTCGGTTGTGAGGAGTTTGTCGTAGTCTTTTCTCAGGAATAGTTTCAATCCTTGTATCTGGCACGGCGTACCTGTGAAATATACCGGCAATCCGTTTTTCAGGTCTTCCCTTGCCTGTGTGTATGAGTTTCCAATGTCAGATTGCACATACTTGCTGCCGCGCAAATTGCAGAGCATTTCCTTGTCGGTAATCCTTACGTGCCGCAAATACATCTCGCCGTCAAAGGCAGCGCCATACACGGTTCCGCCTCTTTCGAGCACATACGCAGCTATAAGGCTGAACATTCCGCCAGAAGAGCTGTTCCTCAATATGTTGTCGTCATGGCATTGTGCGGCAAATACTCCCAAGGGGTGTGCCGTTGAACCGCTGCCCGTCTCTATCGGACATACTCTGTTACACAGCCCGCAATTGACACATTTGCCAGCGTCTATCCTCGGATAAAGGAAGCCTTCGCTGTCGGTTTCCATCACAATGGCCTGTTTGGGGCACGCCTGTTCGCACGCCCTGCAGCCGCAACAGTCATGCTTGTCGTGGCTGCTGTCATATCTAATCATAACTTAGCAATCAGTTTTATAAGTGTATGCAACCACGGAGAGTGGTAGTATACAGTTTTATAAATACGGAATCAAGACTTTTTTATCAGCCTTTTGATTTAGCTGATAATTTTTCTTTTGTCAACAGATACTTTATAATGATAAATTTCACCAATGACTTTATTGTCTTATCTTTAGTCATTGAGAATTTCAGCATTGCAAGGAGTTCGTTACATTTATCAAATGTCAGGTTCTTATAAGCATGTCTCCAATACCAAAGTGAGTCGAAATAATAATAAGAAACGTACTCCCTATGTTCATTATATACTCCGTATCTTTTCAATGCCTCAATGACATATTTCTTTATTGTCAGCTCATATTGCAAGTCAATTTGCGTGATGTATTTAGTCAGTGCAGAGCCGGGCCTTCCGTACCTATAATTGTAAATTGCATTATCAATAAAAAGGACTTTACCCTTTTGAGAACAAGCTATTCTCATATTCATGATGAAGTCTTCCTTGTTTTTTATATTCCGTGGCAATTCAAGCATTTCAGGCTTCAATAGGGACTTGCGATACAACTTAGCCCAAGGGGCCACATAAATTTTCCCGTATAATATTAAATTTATATATGCATGGGCGTCATATAATCCTAACGACTTATTTGGAGAAAAGTGTTTCTCCCCGTTTATATAATAATTGAATGTTCCTATAATAATATTTATCTCATCGGTAATGTGGCCCGTTAATGTCTTTAATGCTTCTGGCTCAAGAGTGTCATCTCCGTCAACAAACATTACCCAATCACCATTTGCAAGTTTCAAAGCTTCAAGACGGGCGGCAACAACTCCGCCATTATCTTTTCTTATGAGCCTGAACTTATTATTTAGGCCGTTCTTTTCAATAAAACTTTCACAGACATGATATGTGTTGTCTGTACTTCCATCATCTATTAAGATAACTTCAAAGTCTTTATATGTCTGAAGTTTAATGCTTTCCAGACATTCAACAATGTATGGAGCAATATTATACGCAGGAACAATGATTGAAACCATATTATTTGTTGCCTTTGAGAACTGATATAACCTTTTGTTCTGCTGCTTTCATAAAACATGTTTTCGGGATAGAATAGCACATGTCGGTCTTATGCCTATATAAATAGATAAAGTCTTTTAAGGTCGCCAATGACAACTGTTGCGTTTTGAGACCCTTTGACAGGTCTTCCCTCTTCTTTAATATGAGCTTTTTAAAGTTGTCATCGGCGCTGATTCCTCGTAATATTTTTTCAATCCAATGTGTACAAACATTGTGAGCCTCAATTTTTTGTCTTACGTATTTGTTGTCATGCGTAGATATGTTTATTCCGCTTTTTCTAAAACCAACTAACACTTTCGGAGACGAAGCAATTCCGCCATACTCGCTAAATCTGAATATTGAGACCTCATCAGCACACCAGGCCTTCGGAGTTGGCGTGTAACCGCCGAATTTATCCACGATATAATTTTTCCTGAACATAAATTCTGAGATTGTCTGCATCCTATAGGCGGAAACTTTATGCCAGATATAATCCAGACACGTCTCCCATTCAGGTGAAGTAGGATAATAATCGATTGTCTTAGAGTCAGGCCCTATGATTTTAACCCGTGCCCGGAATACATTGCATGATTTATATTTTTCTGCAAGTTGCAGCATTTCTTCCAAAAAAGTCGGCTCGTAAATGTCATCGTCACATAGCAACGAAAAATATTGCCCTTTGGCCAGTGACAGGCATCTGTTCCAGTTGGCTACAGGGTCTTTACCTCCGATGTTTTTTTCATTTATATAATATTTAATTCGGCTGTCATTGAAAGAGTTTACAACTGAATCAATATCTTCGGGAGATTGGTCATTTACTATGATAAGCTCCAAATTTTTATAAGTCTGGTTTAAAACCGAAGATATCGCTTCTCGTAAAAATCTTGATTTATAGGTTGGTATTGCTATTGATATTATTGAATCTTGCATTTCCTTATCTGATTATTTGTAATTAAACCAATTTACTATTTTGAAAAATCCTTTTTTGATAAATCATTTTTATCACATATCCCATTATTAGTAATGTGGGATAAACAGATTTCAGTTCTCCTGTCATATTTGCAAAACATATATAAACAGTTAAAATAGAGAGTCCTAATGCTGCTATCGGACGGGAGAATTGTTTATTGCGATAACAAAAAGCAATTAAACTAATATAAAATATTAAATAAAAAAACAAGCCACAAAAACCTCTTTCCAATAAATAATTCATAACGACCCCTTCTAAACCAGCTAACCTACTGTCTTTCAAATATTCTTTACCCTGGCCCCAGCCTAAATCTATATTAAAATAATTATATCCACATCCCCAAAAAGGCGAATCTTGTATGTGATACATTACTGCGGCGTATTGTATCGTTCGCATTTCTAAGGAACTTCCACCAACATCACTGTTTTTTTCGAACACACTTAACATTTTGTCGATGGTCTCCTGTACTGCAGGAATAAATTGATAGGAACCAATACAAATAAAAATCGTGAATAATCCATATTTTATCTTTTTCTTAAGTTTATAAGCTATTAGCATATAAACACAAAAACCTATCACAGCACATAATAAAATTGTTCGACACCCACATGTAATAATTCCAAAAACTGAGCCTATAACGACAATGTAAAAATTTAGCCTTTTTTCTTTTTTTTGGGTAAATCCATATATGTGAAGAATTAAAATCAACAAACATATGTATCCATAATCAAATGGATTTATAAACATTGCTTGAACTCTAAAACGGTCTTGGTATGTAAATGACTCATTTGCGTCTAAACTTGTATCGCCGGCATAAAGTGTTTCTGTTCCAGCTAACATCGTTCCTACAAAATCCGCCGTTTTAGTGATATAATTTAACAGTCCGAAAAATGTTAAAATTATTATTCCCCAAAACGTATATTTTAATGTTGCTTTAATAGAGTTTTCATCTTTACCAAAAGACCAAAAAGCATATAATATAGCGAAATATTTGAAGAATAATTCGTATTGAATAAAATAGCGTATATTTGTAACGTCACTTAAATGAGGAGAAGTTATAATCGTAATAATAACCATTATAATTGAAACCCCAGTTAGATTCCAAATAATAGTGTGTCTTGTTTGTTTTATTAAATTCTTTAAATTTTTCAATTCTGATAATAAAAAAGAGAATGGAAGTAGCATATTTGCTGAATGAAGGGGAACGGCAGGTACGTTTACTAATGAAAATAGCATTGAACCTAAAATCAATATTGCAATTTTTGACTCCCTATTTATACGGAACATCGAAACACAGCATATCAGGACTGTTATTATTGCTATAAACTTCATGTGTAAAATGGATATTTAATCATTCGAGTTTATGTTAATATATTACCTGTTGGCGGAATAAAAAATCAGACATCAAGACACAAAATGACCGTATCAAGCCATTAGATTGTCATTTCCTGCTTTGATACGACGATTTCATGGTGTGTTATATTTGTAGAAGTAGGTTAGAAAAAGTCATAAATATGACTATAATTAGGTTATAGCAACTATTCTTTGGAGGTATTAAATCAGTGCGTTATTAATTCTTCCAATCAGTTAATTGCTAATGTAGCTGATGAAGGTATGGAATGAATATAGGTTTCTAGTTCTTCTGGTTAAGCCTATATAGACATTTTAATTCCGCCAACGGGTTAATATATATATTATTATAAGTGGAACACCAGCACCTATTATTAAATAAATGGGCCATAAGTAATTGGAATCCTGTATAATTGGGAAACTTGCCAATTGCTTAATTGATAAGCCATTATATTTAATTA
>NZ_JAMBLP010000041.1:0-16411 GCF_023336985.1 Marseilla massiliensis
TTAATATAATCAGTAGCATACTGCCTTGGGCTGCCTGCGCCGGCATGGCGGCACTGGGTGATGTCTGGAATAATGTTGGTAGTAGGGCCGGTTCGTTCTTGGGTGAGATTCGGCCCGTATGGCCAAACGACGACAGCCGTTTTGCGTTGCCGTATGGGCCGTTTGGCCAACCAAAACGACCCATACGGCAAACCGCTGAATGCCAGATAGTTGGGGGTGGCGCGCTGGATTGTTTGTTGCAGTCGGAAATGATGCGTGCAGAAATCAGCCGTGCCGGAAAACATCATTGCCGGATTTTAATCCCAATTAAAGCATGATGCCTGCAGATGATGGTTGGGGCATTCATGTCTTGTGTGCCAAATGCTTAATTGCTCCTTACGGCAACTTGCAGGCCCATGCAGCCTACGGCAGAATGCTGCGACTTCGCGGACACTGTAAGCAGAGGATTTGGCAATAGGGTGTATGCGTTTATGGCTCCCGGCAGTCGGTTTGGGATAAAGCGTGGTAGTGGGAATCCTTGTAGTTGATTTGTTTGCCGGCTTAGGCACTAAGGCCAAGTCAGCCCGGCTGGTTGTCTTTAGGCCGCAAGCAAATGTTTGCAGGCATACAGGGTGGGGGTGAACGGCGGTTGGGCGAATACTGCCGCCTGTCTGACGCTACTGGATGTATGGGCAATCGGAACAGGCACACGCCACAATTGATATGCCTGTGCCTGTTCTGATATCTTTCGTTGGCTGTCATCGCATTTGGCCATCGGTCAAAAGCAGTTCGTAGTCGACCACGTCGAGCCAACGGCCAAATTTGCGTCCTACCTGGTTGAAGCATGACACCTTGGTAAATCCAAGCCTCTCGTGGAAGTTGATGCTCGGCTCATTGTCGCCCGTAATACATGCTATCAAGGCGTGGCATCCCTTTGTGCGGCATGCGTCGATGAGGCGCTCCATCAGCTGTCGGCCAATGCCATGCCCGTGGTGCGAACGTGATATATACACCGTGGTCTCGAGAGTGTTTTCATACGCTTTGCGTTCTTTCCATCTGTGCGCATAGCAGAAGCCGACGACGTTGCCC
The DNA here is from genome assembly GCF_023336985.1 of Marseilla massiliensis. Classification (NCBI taxonomy): domain Bacteria; kingdom Pseudomonadati; phylum Bacteroidota; class Bacteroidia; order Bacteroidales; family Prevotellaceae; genus Marseilla; species Marseilla massiliensis. Next base: position 1,069 of record NZ_JAMBLP010000041.1, read on the forward strand.
TTGTCTTCGCATACAAAATAGGGGAACGACGCCGATATTTCAATTATTCGCTTCGACATTTCTTCAACTGTGACCGGTTCCAGCTCAAATGAAACAGTCGTGCCGGTTACATATTCGTTGTATATGTTGGCTATGGCAGTGGCGTCGGTATTGCAAACATTTCTGATAATCATGATTCAAAGTAAACATTTATCCCCAATCGGGCATTCAACAATCAGGCTGTTCCATCCCGCTGGCCGTGAATATCGGCCTGCCCCGTTGCCGGTGGCATAGCGGGTTGCGTAGCGACAAAGCGCAAACAAGATGCGGCGGGGTGGGGCGATGAGTTTGTGACGCATGTAACGACCATGAAAACAAACATCGAGCATTAAAGGGCCTGTTTGGGTTGAAAAGGGAGTTGCTTTTTGGCAACTCCCTTTGCTAATACACGTAATTTGCTATTCTACTTATATTCAGCCCAGCTCTTAATGTCGATGTCGTCGAGCTTTATTCGGCAGAATGCATTGATGAAGGCACTTGCCAGACGGCTGTTGGTTATCAGCGGAACATTCAGGTCGATGGCTGCGCGCCTTATCTTATAGCCATTGGTAAGCTCGCCCGCAGTCAGGTTCTTGGGTATGTTCACCACAAGGTCAATCTCGTGGTTGTGCAACATGTCAATGGCCTGCGGCTGCTTGTCTTCCGATGGCCAGAACACCTCGGTGTTCTCCACCCCGTTTTCCGACAGGTACTTGGAACTGCCGCTGGTGGCATACAGCTTGTATCCGTGCTCAACGAGCATGCGTGCGGCATCGAGCATCTCGGCCTTTTGCTTGGCGCTACCTGTAGAAAGCAATATGTTCTTTTCAGGTATGCGTTGTCCAACAGAGAGCATGCTCTTGAGCAAGGCCGTGCTCGTGTCATCGCCAAGACAGCCCACTTCGCCCGTTGAAGCCATGTCAACGCCGAGCACAGGGTCGGCTTTCTGCAGTCGGTTGAACGAGAATTGGCTTGCCTTGATGCCCACGTAGTCGAGGTCGAAGAGAGTCTTGCTGGGCTTTTCTACGGGAAGTCCGAGCATCACCTTGGTTGCAAGTTCAATCAGGTTGATTTTCAAGACCTTGCTTACGAATGGGAACGAGCGTGATGCGCGCAGGTTGCACTCAATCACCTTGATGTCGTTTTCCTTTGCAAGGAACTGTATGTTGAACGGGCCGCTGATGTGCAACTCTTCTGCTATCTTGCGGCTTACGCGCTTGATGCGCCTCACAGTCTCGCAATACAGCTTCTGCGGGGGGAACTGTATGGTGGCGTCGCCAGAGTGGACTCCGGCAAACTCAATGTGCTCGCTGATGGCGTATGCTATTATTTCGCCATTGCGGGCCACGGCATCCATCTCAACCTCTTTTGCATGCTCTATGAAGCGGCTTACCACCACGGGGTGGTCTTCGCTTACATTGGCTGCCAGGCGCAGGAACTTTTCAAGCTCTTCCTGGTTGGAGCATACGTTCATGGCTGCACCCGACAATACGTATGACGGGCGTACCAGCACGGGGAAGCCCACCTTTGATATGAACGTGTTGATGTCTTCCATCGTGGTGAGGGCGCTCCACTCCGGCTGGTCTATGCCGTTGCGGGTGAGCATCGACGAGAACTTTGCGCGGTCTTCGGCATTGTCAATGTCTTTGGCTGATGTTCCGAGAATGGGCACGTGCTGTCCGTCGAGCCTCATTGCCAGGTTGTTGGGTATCTGTCCTCCTGTAGAGACAATCACTCCGTGTGGGCATTCAAGGTCGATTATGTCCATCACACGCTCAAAGGTCAGCTCGTCGAAGTAGAGGCGGTCGCACATGTCATAGTCGGTGGAAACAGTCTCCGGGTTGTAGTTTATCATCACCGAGCGGTAGCCTTCTTTGCGTATGGTTTGCAGGGCCTGCACACCGCACCAGTCGAACTCTACAGACGAGCCAATGCGGTAGGCACCGGAGCCAAGCACAATGATTGAGCGTTTGTCGCGCTCGAACGTAATGTCGTGGGCAACGCCGGCGTAGGTGAGGTACAGGTAGTTGGTCTGTGCCGGATATTCGGCAGCCAGGGTGTCTATCTGCTTGACATATGGCAGTATACCGTAGCTCTTGCGCAGGTTGCGCACCACAAGGCCGGCCTTGGCCATGCTGTTCAGTTCTGTTTCCAAGCCCACGGCACGGGCAATCTGGAAGTCGGTGAATCCGTAGACCTTGGCCTCGCGCAGCAGTTCCTTGTCGAGGTTGTTTATGCTCTTCAAGGCCTTCATGCGCTCGTCGATGTCGATGATGTGCTTCAGTTTCTGCAAGAACCATTTGTCAATCTTCGTCAGCTCATGTATCTGGTCGATGGTGTAACCCTTGTGCATGGCTTTCGAGATGATGAACACGCGCTTGTCTGTAGGCTCACGCAATGCAGCGTCGATGTCGGGTATCTCAAGTTCCTTGTTCTCGACAAAGCCGTGCATGCCTTGCCCTATCATGCGCAAACCCTTCTGTATGGCTTCCTCAAAGTTGCGGCCGATGGCCATCACCTCGCCTACCGACTTCATGGATGAGCCAAGCTCTTTGTCAACGCCACGGAACTTGCTGAGGTCCCACCGTGGTATTTTGCAGACCACATAGTCGAGGGCAGGCTCGAAAAAGGCGCTTGTCGTCTTCGTGACCGAGTTTTTCAGCTCAAACAGGCCGTAGCCCATGCCCAGCTTGGCGGCGACGAAAGCCAAGGGATAGCCTGTGGCTTTGGATGCGAGCGCCGACGAACGGCTCAGGCGGGCGTTCACTTCGATTACGCGGTAGTCTTCGCTTTGTGGGTCGAAGGCATACTGCACATTGCATTCTCCGATTATGCCTATGTGACGTATAATCTTGATAGACAGCGCTCTAAGCTTGTGGTACTCGCTGTTTGTCAAGGTCTGAGATGGTGCTATGACTATGCTCTCGCCTGTATGTATGCCCAATGGGTCGAAATTTTCCATGTTGCATACTGTGATACAGTTGTCATAGCGGTCGCGCACAACCTCATATTCTATTTCTTTCCAGCCTTTCAGGCTCTTCTCTACGAGAACCTGAGGCGAGAAAGAGAAAGCCTTTTCGGCCAGTTTGTCAAGCTCTTCCTCGTTGTCGCAGAATCCGCTGCCCAACCCTCCAAGGGCGTATGCGGCCCTGAGGATAACGGGGTAGCCCAATTCCTTGGCGGCCTTGCGGGCTTGCTCAATATTTTCGCACGCCTCGCTCTTGATGGTCTTGACGCCAATCTCATTGAGTTTTTCTACGAAAAGCTCGCGGTCTTCGGTGTCCATGATAGCCTGGACGGGTGTGCCGAGCACGCGTACGTTGTATTTTTCAAGCACTCCGCTCTGGTGCAACGCCACACCGCAGTTGAGTGCTGTCTGTCCGCCGAAAGCCAACAGTATGCCGTCGGGGCGCTCCTTTTCGATTACGCGCTCTACGAAATACGGCTGTACGGGCAGGAAATAAATCTGGTCGGCAACCCCCTCGGATGTCTGGACAGTCGCGATATTTGGGTTTATCAATACGGTATATATTCCTTCTTCACGCAGTGCCTTCAGCGCTTGTGAACCGGAATAGTCAAATTCGCCAGCTTCGCCAATCTTCAATGCGCCTGAGCCGAGCAACAGGACTTTCTTTATATTTTCGTCTCTCATAGTTACTGTTACTTCAATTTTTCAACAAAACGGTCAAACATAAATTCAGTGTCGACAGGGCCTGAGCAGGCTTCCGGGTGGAACTGGCTTGTAAACCAGGGGTTCTCCTTGTGGCATATGCCTTCGTTTGACCCGTCGTTCATGTTAACGAACAGTTCCTTCCAGTCGCTGCCTAGCGTCTTGGCATCGACAGCGTAGCCATGGTTCTGGCTTGTTATGTAGCACCTTGTGGTTCCAACTTCCATCACCGGCTGGTTGTGCGACCTGTGACCGTATTTGAGCTTGTATATTGTTGCGCCTCCGGCTTTGGCCAGCAGCTGGTTGCCCATGCATATTCCGCATATAGGCTTGCGTGAAAGGCTCATTTGTTTGCGTATGATGTTGACCGCGTCTTCGCACATGTCCGGGTCGCCCGGGCCGTTGCCGAGGAAAAGACCGTCGAAGTCCATGCCCGTATAATCATAATTCCATGGCACGCGGATAACTTCCACACCACGGTTGATGAGGCATCGTATGATGTTGTTCTTTACGCCGCAGTCAACCAGTACGACTTTCTTTCCGGCGCCTTCGTTGTAACGTATGACCTCCTTGCAGCTCACTTTGTCAACAAAGTTAACGCCTTCATAATCTGCCTGAGGTATGTTGTCGGGCTGGTCGTCGAAAAGAATCTTTCCCATCATTACACCATGCTCACGCAACACTTTGGTCAGCTGGCGGGTGTCTATGCCGGTGATGCCGGGCACATGCTCGCGCTTCAGCCAGTCGGCCAGGCTCTCGACTGCATTCCAGTGACTATACTCTTCACTGTAGTCTGCAACGATTATGGCCGATGCGTAGATCTTGTCGCTCTCCATGAACGTTGCTATGCCGTCAGGGGCAATGGTGAAAGGGGGAACACCATAGTTTCCCACCAGTGGGTAAGTCAGTGTCATCAACTGTCCGGCGTATGAGGGGTCGGTCAGGCTCTCCGGATAACCCATCATCGCTGTATTGAAGACTACTTCGCCTGCAACTGGTTGTTCGTAACCGAATGACTTGCCGCGAAATTCTGTTCCGTCTTCAAGAACCAATGTTACGTTCTTCATCATATATGGTTGTAAAGTGTTTAAAACTTTTGTTCGTACTGATACACGTTGTCATAGTAATTGATGAATGCCTGGTTTACAAGCTTCATCCCGCCGGGAGTGGGGTAGTTGCCTGTAAAATACCAGTCGCCCTTATGGTCGGGTATGGCAGTGTGCAGCCCTTCGATGCTTTGGTAAACCAGTTCGATGGGGGTGGTCACCTCTGCAGGGCGCAGCAGTTCCACCATCTTGGTGTTGAGCTCTTCGACCGTGAATGGCTTATAAAGCGCTTTGACACAACATTGCATCTCTTCCTTGGGCTTCTTCAACTCGTCGATGCAGTTTTTGTATGTCTCGTCTATAAGGCTCTGCATGCCACGGTCTTGCAGCAGTGCTATGCATGCCCTGAAAGCGATGAACTCTTCAAGCTTGGCCATGTCGATGCCATAATAATCGGGATAGCGTATCTGCGGCGACGAGCTGACTATGACAATCTTTTTCGGGTGGAGCCTGTCAAGTATCTTGATGATGCTTTCGCGGAGTGTGGTTCCGCGCACGATGCTGTCGTCTATGACCACAAGATTGTCGACGCCTTTTTCCAACACTTCGTATGTCACGTCGTAAACGTGTGATGCCAGGTCGTTGCGCGAATTGCCTTCTGTAATGAACGTGCGCAACTTGATGTCTTTCCAAGCAACCTTTTCAGAACGGACAAACTGTTCGAGTATCTTTTCCAGTTCTTCGTGCGTCGGCATGTGCCCCAGCGATTCTATGGCTTGTATTTTTTGCTCGTTGATATATCGCTTGAAGCTTCCCAGCATACCGTAGTATGCTACCTCTGCCGTGTTGGGTATGAATGAAAACACTGTGTGCTCCACGTCGTTGTCGATAGCCTTCAATATGGGCTTCATCAACAAATCGCCAAGCTTCTTGCGTTCGCGGTATATGTCGCGGTCGGAACCACGGCTGAAGTATATGCGCTCAAATGAGCATGCAGAGTCGCCGCGTTGGTCTAATATCTTCTCAAGCGAGAATTCTCCCTTCTTGTTTACGACAACAGCTTCGCCAGGCTTTAGTTCGCATATCTGGTCGCATTCGATGTCGAATGTTGTCTGGAGGACGGGGCGCTCGCTGGCAACGACCACCACTTCGTCATTCTTATAATAGAAGGCCGGACGTATGCCCCACGGGTCGCGCATTGAAAACATTTCACCGCTGCCGGTGAGACCGCAAACCACATAGCCGCCGTCAAAGTCGGGCATCGTGGTACGCAACACATTGCTCATGCGTACATGGTCGTCGATGTAGTCGGTTATGTCAGTGCCTTGCAGCCCGTTTTCCTTGGCATCGACGAAGTTGCGTTCCACTTCCCTGTCCAGTCGGTGGCCCATCCATTCCAGCATGATATAACTGTCGCTGAAGATGCGTGGGCACTGTCCTTGCGAGGTGATTTTGCTGAATATCTCATCGATGTTAGTCATATTGAAGTTGCCACACAAGCACAGGTTCTTGGCCTTCCAGTTGTTGCGGCGCAGAAATGGATGGACATATTGCAAGCCACTCTTGCCTGTCGTAGAATAGCGGAGGTGACCCATATACAATTCGCCGGCGAAAGGAAGGTTCTCCTTTGCGTATTCTGCATCGGCCAACTGTTCTTTAGAAAGGTTGCGAAACTCTTTTTGAGCACTTCCGAATATTTCTGTTATGGCGTTTGCTCCCAAAGCCTTCTCACGAAACATATACTCATTACCAGGCAGAGTATTCAACTTCACACATGCAATGCCGGCACCTTCCTGGCCTCGGTTGTGTTGCTTCTCCATCATGAGGTACAACTTGTTCAACCCGTACATCCATGTTCCATACTTTTTCTGGTAATAATCGAGCGGCTTTAGTAGCCTAATCATTGCCACTCCACATTCGTGTTTTAATTGTTCCATCCGAATATCCTAAACTATTTTCTATTTGGTTGTCATTATAAGCCAATATAATAATACGGCAACTTGTAGGTTAAACACAACTAAGTGGGCTAAATGATTAGCCCACATGGTCATTCAACGGTTACAGACTTTGCAAGGTTGCGTGGCTGGTCCACGTTCTTGCCTTTGCAAACTGCGATATGGTAAGCAAGCAATTGCAACGGAATGGTTGACAATAGGGGCTCAAGGCATTCTATTGTGTCTGGTAGCTCTATCACTTCATCGGCAATGCGGCTTATCGTATTGTCGCCTTCTGTCACAATGGCAATCACTTTGCCTTTGCGAGCTTTTATTTCTTGTATGTTGTTCAGCACTTTTTCATACATGGCGTTGTGCGTGGCTATGACAACGACAGGCATGTCTGAATCTATCAGGGCTATGGGACCGTGTTTCATTTCGGCAGCGGGATAGCCTTCGGCGTGTATGTAGCTGATTTCCTTAAGCTTTAGCGCTCCCTCAAGGGCCACAGGGTAGTTGTAGCCACGGCCAAGGTATAAGAAGTTGCGGGCGTAAGTGAAGATGCGGCTCAGGTCGGCTATCCTGTCGTTGAGCTTCAGCACTTCCTCCATCTTTTGGGGTATTGCATGCAATTCTTTTACTATGCTCAGATAGGCTTCGTTGCTTATCGTGCCTTTTTCCTTTGCCAAAGCCAAGGCAAGCATTGACAATACTGTCACCTGGCCGGTGAAAGCCTTTGTCGATGCTACTCCTATCTCAGGCCCTACATGTATGTATGAACCGGTGTCCGTAGAACGTGGTATGCTCGATCCGATAGCGTTGCAAATGCCATAAATAAATGCGCCGTTTTCTTTGGCGAGCTTTATCGCCGCAAGCGTATCGGCCGTCTCGCCGCTTTGGGATATGGCGATGACTACATCCTTGCTCGTTATCACCGGGTTGCGATAGCGGAATTCTGACGCATACTCTACTTCAACCGGTATGCGGCACAGGCTTTCAAGTATCTGTTTTCCTATAAGTCCGGCATGCCACGACGTTCCGCAAGCGATTATTATGAACCTGTTGGCATTGAGCAATTGTTTCTTGTAGTCGATGACGGCGCTCAACACAACATTGTCTGTGTCGACGTTGACACGGCCGCGCATGCAGTTGGTCAGGCATTCCGGCTGCTCGAATATTTCTTTGAGCATGAAATGGGGATATCCGCCCTTCTCAATCTCTCCGAGGTTGATATCCACTGTCTGTATCTCTGGATTCTGCAGCCGGTTTTGTATGTTTACTACCTTCAGGTCTTCGCCTTTCCTTATCACTGCGATATTGCCATCTTCGAGATACACCACCTTGTCTGTGTATTCTACGATGGGCGACGCGTCGGAACCCAGAAAGAACTCATTGTCGCCAATGCCTACAACCAAAGGGCTTTGTTTGCGTGCTGCTATGATTTGGTTTGGGTTGCGCTTGTCGAGCAGAGCTATGGCGTATGCTCCAATCACTTCGTGCAGGGCCAGCTGAACAGCCGTCAATAAGTCGAGGTTCTTACGTTGCTGTATGTATTCTATCAATTGTACGAGCACCTCGGTGTCTGTGTCAGAGCGGAATGTGATGCCCTTTTCCATCAGTTTTTTCCTCAGCGAGGCATAGTTCTCAATGATTCCATTGTGAATTATTGCCAAGTTCTTCGACTGGGAATAATGCGGGTGGGCGTTGACAGAGGATGGCTCGCCATGGGTGGCCCATCGTGTATGGGCTATGCCCACAGTGCCTGTTGTGTTCTTGTCGGCACAGAAGGCCACCAGATCATCAACTTTGCCCTTGCTCTTGTATACGTTAAGGTTGCCGCTTGAGTTGATCAATGCGACACCAGCGCTGTCATATCCACGATACTCCAACCTTCTTAACCCTTTAATTAGTATAGGGAATGCATCCTTATCACCAATATATCCTACAATTCCACACATATCTACTCTATATTATACAATTAACGGCAGGCGCAACGAGCGCCTGCCATTTACATACATTAATCAGTTCAAGATGTTATACAATAGTGAGGTCAGCGAAATCAATATTGAGGTCGCCGAGAACCATAATGTAGTCATGCTACCCACACTTGAGTTTTGTGCCTTCACCTTATTGGGTTCAACATATACAATGTCGTTTTGCTGCAAATAATAATAAGGTGAATTAATGATGTTTGCATCGTTAAGGTTTAGCACATGAATGGATTTCATGCCTGTTGAGTCTTCGCGTATCAGCTTTACATTGTTGCGAACACCGTATATGGTGAGGTCGCCCGCCTGGGCAAGAGCCTCCAATATGGAAATCTTTTCATTGGTAACGGTGTACATGCCGGGGCGGGTGACTTCGCCGAGGACAGAAATCTTATAGTTTGACATGCGCACGGTGACAATCGGAGTTTCCGCTTTGCTCATGTATGGCTTTATCTTTTCCAGTATGACGCGCTCCGCCTGAGATTTAGTAAGGCCTCCGACGTGCAAGCGGCCTACACGCGGAAAATCGATGTAACCGTCGTTGTCAACAAGATAGCTTTGCAGCAAGGGTTGTGAAGTCGTTGTGCGCATGCTTTGTGTCAGTGGGGTGGGCACTGTCATGTTGAATGGGGCGGCGGCATCAGCGTCTGATGTGCTGACTGTTATTGTTAGCACATCTTTAGGCATAATCCTTGCGTCGTAAAGAACTCTAGACTGCTCCAGGTTTACAATATTACTGTTTTGGAAATAAGCAACATTTTTATTAGAACAACTGCCAAATATCATTATGACGGCAGCAAAAGCCACAGGCAAGATGATTTTCTTTGAAATTATCATTTTGTGAAACCGTTTTTAATTGCCTGCAAATTTACACCTATTTTTCCATATAAGCAAGAAAATGTCCGACTAAGAAATCTCCTTTATGAAAAAAGGAAGATTTTTGTAAAAACGCCCGCAAACGCCGGCTGTTTGGCCGTGGGCGTTTGCGGGCACTGGGTTGTGGCGTTGTCGCTTGTTGTCGCTCTGTTTGTTCAGAACAGAGCTCTCTGGCAACATTTCGTTTTAATAGAACTTGAAATAATTCCGTGCGTTGTTGTAAGATATGTCTTCAACCATTCGGCTGAGTATTTCGTGGTCATTGGGCAGCAACCCTTTCTCTACGTCGGTTCCGAGAATATTGCAAAGCAGACGGCGGAAATACTCGTGGCGCGGATAACTCAAGAAAGAGCGTGAGTCGGTGAGCATACCTACGAAACGGCTCAGCAGGCCGAGCACTGAAAGGGCGTTCATTTGGCGGGTCATGCCGTCGAGTTGGTCGTTGAACCACCAGCCGGAACCAAACTGAATCTTGCCCGGGCAACCACCCTGGAAGTTGCCAAGCATGGTGGCAATCACCTCGTTGGCGCACGGGTTAAGGGTGTAGAGGATTGTGCGTGTGAGCTTACCCTCCATGTTCAGCTTGTTGAGGAACTTGCTCATAGCCTTTGCCGTGTTGAACTCGCCAATAGAGTCAAAGCCAGTGTCGGGGCCAAGTTGCTCGTACATCTTTGTATTGTTGTCGCGGATTGCGCCATAGTGGAACTGCTGTGTCCAGTCGGCATCGGCATCCATCTCTGCCATCTTAGTCAGGAAGCAGTTCTTGTATTGGCGTATTTCATAGGCAGTGAGTTCTTTCTTGCTCATTGCCTTGGCGAATATGGCTTCAATTTGTGCGTCGGTATACTCCTCGTCGTAGAACTCCTCGATTCCGTGGTCCGACAGCTTGCAGCCGTTGGCTGTGAAGAAGTCGTGGCGCTTCTGCAATGCGTCCACCATGTCTTTGAAGGTCGTGATGGTCACGCCTGCTACTTCGCCAAGCTTATTTACATACTCGGCAAAGTCAGGCTTCTCGATGTTCATGGCTTTGTCTGGGCGCCATGCTGGTATCATCTTTATTTCAAAACCGCTTTCCCTGGTTTGCTTGTGATAGCGCAAGTCGTCAATGGGATCGTCGGTTGTGCATACGCATTCAACGTTGTATCTGCGCATCAAGCCACGGGCTGAGTACTCCGGCTGCTTGAGCTTCTCGTTGCACTCGTCGTATATCTCGCGTGCGGTCTTCGGGCTCAGCAGCTTAGTGATGCCGAATGCAGTCTTGAGTTCGAGGTGTGTCCAATGGTAAAGTGGGTTGCGGAAAGTGTAAGGCACTGTCTCGGCCCATTTCTCAAACTTCTCCCAGTCTGACGTGTCTTTGCCAGTGCAATACTTTTCGTCAACGCCGTTGGTGCGCATTGCCCTCCATTTGTAGTGGTCACCACCCAGCCAAAGTTCTGTGATGCTTTTAAACTTATGGTCATTTGCCACCATTTCAGGTATCAGGTGGCAGTGATAGTCGATAATAGGCATCTTTGCCGCATGGTTGTGGAACAGGTCTTGGGCAACTTCATTATCCAACAAGAAGTTCTCGTCATTGAATTGTTTCATAATTAGTTGTTTATTAATTGTTGTATGCTTTATAGGTCTGTCAAATCGTTGTTCTCGCCATCTGGCACCACACTGTTCTGTATGAAGTGTTCATACCGTATGGATATCTATAGTGCAAAAGTAATAAAATAATTCTGCAATGTCGAAAAGTTTACTTATTTTTGCAACAAAAATATACGTAAACGATGACGTACGACAATAATGTTCTATTGATTTACACAGGTGGCACTATTGGAATGAACCGCAATCCTCAGACCGGGGCGCTCGAGCCTTTCAAGTTTGAACATCTTTTGAGTAACGTTCCTGAGCTTGCGCAGTTCTCGACACACATTGCCACGTATCAATTCACGCCGCCTATCGACAGTAGCAATATGTCGCCCCGGCTGTGGATTGAGTTGACCCATATCATAGCTGATAACTATGACAAGTATGACGGGTTTGTGATATTGCATGGCACTGACACCATGGCTTTCACCGCCTCTGCGTTGAGCTACATGCTTGAAAACCTCACAAAGCCCGTAATACTTACCGGCAGTCAGTTGCCGATAGGACAATTGCGGACTGACGGGAAGGAGAATCTCATCACCAGCATTGAGATTGCTTCTGCCAAGCATCCCGATGGAAGGGCCATAATGCCTGAAGTGGGCATATATTTCAATGGCCACCTCATGAGGGGAAATCGTACAACGAAGCAAAGCGCCGACAATTTCAACGCTTTCGAGAGTTTTAACTACCCGCACCTGGCTGACGCGGGGGTTAACATCTCGTATAGGGAAGACCTAATTTTAAAACCGGACTATTCTAAGCCGATGACTCCGCATTTTCGGTTGGACAACAACGTCATAGTGTTTACTATATTCCCCGGCATACGTGAAGATTTGGTGCGTCATGTCATTGCCACACCCAACTTGCGCTCCATTGTCATGCGTACCTTCGGCAGTGGGAATGCCCCACAGTCGCCATGGCTTATCAAGGCGTTGAAAGAAGCGTCGGCTAATGGCAAGACTATAATTAATATTAGCCAGTGTATGGCTGGAAGTGTTGAGATGGGGCGTTATGACACTGGCTATCAATTGAAGTCGGCCGGCGTCATCAGTGGTCATGACAGTACAGTTGAAAGTGCTGTCACCAAACTGATGTATTTGCAGGCAAGGTTTTCCGACCCAGAGAAGATCAGGCATTACCTCAACAGAAATATCAGGGGTGAGATGTGTGTGTGAGCAGAAGGCCTCGCGTCGTGATGGTGTGGTTGGCGACGTGGTGCTGTTTGGCTTTAACACAATGTGGCCATCAGAGTACAAGGTAATTATATCCAATTGCCGGGCAGGCTTGTTGTAGGCTTTGTCGGAGTCGTAACTGGCTGTGTTGAGGCAAATTCGTAAGCTGATGCCGCCGGAACATGGATAATAGTTTGGGGCATATTGATAAATATCGGTGCAGAAGTTCTTTGGTCTGATGCGATTGGAGATTGGCGGTATCATTGACCAATGGCCATTTGACGAGGTATAAAAGGCTGTCGTTGTGTATGGCCGTTTGGATGTGGCGCATGCCTATGCGTGTTGGAAGTCTAGGCTGATGAGGAAGTTCTTATTGTGCATGGATGTCGAGGTCTTGTTTGTTATATTGTAACCGACAGCGCGCAGCCCCTACAAACAACAATGCCGACGTCGTTTCTATGAACAAAGAAACGACGTCGGCATTGTTGTCAAGCCTGTTTAAATGTTATGTGCCCAGCTTGACGGTTTGGGTATTGCCTTTTGTCAATGTGAGGTGGGCTGTTCCGTTCTGCTCTATTTCTACCTTTGAGTATTTGGCCTCGACAATGATTTTACCGTCAATCATGATGACTCCCCACTGGCTTGGTCTTTCTTCCACTGCGCAATACATGCCAACGGGCGCCTGTATGCTGCGGTAGATAGGCGGCACGACAATAATCTGCCCGTGCCGGAGCCCCCATTTATTGCCCGACATAAACGGTATCACACCTTGCAGAGAGTCTAGTCTGCGCCGCCGCCTTTCTTCCATCAACCTGTTTTTCTTTTCTTCATAGGCGGCTTTGCGGGCCTCGGCTTTAGTCAGAAGCCTTTCCATCATAGAATAAAATCCTTCGGGTGAAGTTTGGTTTTCAAAGTATATTTTGTGCAATCTTGCTCCGTCGGAGGTCAGGTAATAGGTGCCCTGTGTGTCTTCAATTATGGCGGTCCCATCAGGCAATATGCCAGACAGGTTGTAGTATGTAGATTTGTCTCCGGCTACCAGCACACTGCATCTGTGGCCGATGAAGTTGTTTTCACGCAATATCTGATGGCACTGGGGCCTTGACCCGAAGTCGTGAACAAACAGCATCTTTCCATCAAAGGTCGTTTGAATGCTTCCTGCGTCTGGTTTCCATCTCAATTCCCTCTTGGTGCGACTGCAATACATTCTATCCGTTTCAACCACTTCCACTTGCCCAAACGCCTTCACTTTGGGCTTGGCGTCATGCTTGTGGCCTGTGGCAAGGTCTGTGTATTCCACTTTGCCGTCTATAGCGGTTGTAGCAATAAATCCTTTTGGGGTGAATGCCAGCTTCCGGCATTTGCCCAAGGCCATGATTATTTTGCCGCCACAATCGCATACAGCCGCACTTCCGTTTGTGAGCAATACAGCTGCCATGTTGTTTTCAGTGGCATACACTTTCTTGAATTGGGGTGTGGTCGTCACCATGTCGCCACGCCTTAACCCGTAAAGTCCTGTCCGCCTGTCTATAAACGGCATGAGCTTTCCCTGCTCAAGATGCATTGTAAGGTTTCTGCTTTCCTTAAGGTATTCCAGCAACCGTTCATGTGTCAATACTATCTCCATGGCCGGGTCTGGCCCTATCGGCTCGCCATTGGTGCAGCAATCTGCCATGGCGTGGTAGCAGCATTCGTTTCTGCTTGTGGCATCGTGGCCCTTACCCGCCATCCGTCCTTCAAACATTGCCTGCCAATCGCGGTCTGCTGCAGGCAGACCGAACAAGCGGTACAGTCCGACGTTGTCTATTATCACACAACTTTGTTTGTTTTCTGCCACTCGAAGTCCGCGGCCAACTTGCTGCAGGTATTTTGCTAGCGACAGAGTAGGGCGGGCCAGTTGCACAAACTCTACATCGGGACAGTCGAAACCTTCGCTGAAAACGTCAACATTAACCAGTACCTGAATGTTGCCATGACGGAAGTCTTCTACAAGCTGTTTCCTTATTTTTGCCGGCGTCTTGCTGTCTATGGCCGCGGCCGTTATTCCTTTATGTCCGTAATAGTCGGCAATGTTCCGCGCGTGGCTGATGCTGATGGCATACACTATGCCTTTCTTTCCGCCGGCATATTGTTTTACGCTGTCATGCAACCGTTCTATGCTTGGGCGTTTGTTAAGCACGGCGTCCATTTCCTTCACTTGGAAATCGCCGTCCGCCCCGCGTTTCTCCAGGCTCTCTATCAGCTTTTGGGTTTCGCTGCCTTGGCGTATAGACACATAGTCGAAGGCTGCAAGCCATCCTTGCCTGATAAAGTCTGCAATGCTGTATGAGGTGACCAGCACATCAAACAAGTCGGTGAATCCAACACGATTCAGCCGGCATGGGGTGGCGGTCATGCCCAACTTCATGGCAGCAGGATAGCGCTGCCAAAGTTCCTTGTAGGTCTCGGCAAGCGCGTGGTGGGCTTCGTCTATCACAATCAGCCCCGGTTGTTCGCCTTGCACGTCATCCCAATGTCTCGCAAGCCATTGGATTGACAGTACTTTGATAACTCCATACTCTTTCCGTATGCCATATCTTGCCACTGTTTCTTCAATCTGTTCGACAAGCTCACGGCGGTGAGCGACTATCCAGACGGAGCAACCATGTTTATCACTTTTAAGTTTCAGATGTTCGCTTACGAGCGAAGCCAGCACTACAGTCTTCCCCGTACCGGTTGGCATCTGTACCAAAACGGATTTATTTGATGCCCAACTATCCACTACACGCCTTATTATGTCACTCTGGTAGTCGCGTAGTAAGATTCCGGTATGCTTCGTCATCTCATTTATTTATAAGACATGTGTATACAGAAGGGCAGGGCGTAGCTTGGCTGACTGTTAGGTTCTGCCCCCTAGGGCTACCTCCCCTTGTACATGTCGTCGTAATAACGCTGGTAGTCGCCGCTCGTCACGTTGTCCATCCACTCCTGGTTGTCGAGATACCAGCGCACGGTCTTCTCTATTCCA
>NZ_JAMBLP010000042.1:0-12366 GCF_023336985.1 Marseilla massiliensis
GGCGCGACGGTTATCCGTGGCTCAACCTTCTGGAGCTTGACGACCGCCTCGGCATCTGGACGAGATACGGCATTGGCAATGCCGGAGGCGGCCGCTTCCTCGTAGGTCGCGACGGCAAGATACTGGCCGTAAACCCCGATGCCGCGCAGGTGGAGGCAATATTGGAAGATTGGCTGTAATAACCTGTTATGCAAATGAAGAGAAAAAGACATTGGGCTGTGGCCTGTTCGTTATTGGTTGCAGTGGCCTGCAAAGCACAGTATGGAAAGATATGCACGCATATAGAAGGCGAGGTAGCCGATACGGCAGTGCAGGTGATAAGGGTACGCAGGGTTGATCAGAACAACAGCTATATCTATACGGACACCATACCGTATGCTAACGGCCGTTTTTCTTACGATATCCACACGGCAAAGCCTGCCGTTTATTCAATCTGTGCTTACAATAAAAGATGGATAGGACGGGCGGTGGACTTCTTTGCCGAGGGCGATACGGTGCGCATGAGGTTCGTTCCCGACGATTCCCCTAAGTGGTGTTCGGCCTCGCCGCTTAACAAAGAGTTGTTGCGTGTGAACGGAATGACAGACAGCATTTCACTTTGTTACCGAGCGAGATTTGCCAAATATGCTGATTATGATAGCCTGTCGGAGGCCGAACGCAAAGAATATAAGGCACTGAGTGATTCCTACCACGGACTGATTAAGGCGTTCCGGCTCGGTTATATGCGCAAAAATCCCGGGCTTGTCGGGCTTTTCATGCTTTTTGAGTGGGGCGAGCGCTTCTATGATGACAGCGTGGCGGTAAGTGAAGTGGCGTCCATCTACGATGATGTATATGCTGGCAAGTTTCCCGGTTTCCACCT
Organism: Marseilla massiliensis; assembly: GCF_023336985.1. Classification (NCBI taxonomy): domain Bacteria; kingdom Pseudomonadati; phylum Bacteroidota; class Bacteroidia; order Bacteroidales; family Prevotellaceae; genus Marseilla; species Marseilla massiliensis. Next base: position 863 of record NZ_JAMBLP010000042.1, read on the forward strand.
TTCGAAATATATGAAGCAGTGGCGTGCATCGCAGAGTGTGAAGGTTGGAGGTCGCTATGTAAACTTCACCGCGCCCGATTTGGAAGGCAACTACCACAAGGTGTCGGAGGAAATCAAGGGCAAAGTGGCTCTCATCGACTTCTGGGCGAGCTGGTGCGGGCCGTGCCGCAGGCATTCCAGAAGCCTGATTCCCGTTTACGAGAAGTACAAAGACCGTGGTTTCACCATCGTGGGCGTGGCTCGTGAACGTGATGCGGAGGCCATGCGCAAGGCCATCGGGCGCGACAAGTACCCTTGGCTCAACCTCATTGAGCTTAATGACCGCATCAAACTGTGGAACCAATACGGAATCCGCGGCGGTGGAGGCACTTTTCTCGTTGACCGCAATGGCATTATCCTGGCCGTAGATCCCACGGCCGAGGAGGTAGAGGCTATTTTGCGTGAGGTACTTTAGTGATGTTTTATGAATCGGCACGCCCCGTATTTAGTTGCAATACGGAGCGTGTCGGTTGTTGCGTGGCAATCAATTTGTGGCCACTCGACAAACATAGGGGGCTTAATCGTACAGGGAGTTATGGAGTTCGAGGACAATGGCATTATTAAAGGAATTGTTTTTGGAGTTAAGGAGTTAGGGGGGAGTTAAGACAATAGTTTTGGAAGCACGGGAACCCTGTGGGCATGGGGAAAGTGTTGCAGGAAGAGAGAGAGGCAATGCCATTGTCCTCTAACTCCTTGTAACTCCTTCTACCTCCCTCTAACTCCATTGTACAAAGACTATTGTCTTAGGAGTTAAGGAGTTATGGGGAGTTTAGGAGTTAAGACAATAGTTTTGGAAGCACGGGAACCCTGTGGGCATGGGGAAAGTGTTGCAGGAAGAGAGAGAGGCAATGCCATTGTCCTCTGACTCCTTGTAACTCCTTCTACCTCCCTCTAACTCCATTGTACAAAAACTATTGTCTTAACTCCTTAACTCCCCCTAGCTCCTTAACTCCCCCTAGCTCCTTGACTCCTAAAAAGCCCTCGATTTATCTGGTGAGCCTCGATATGTTGTCTGGATGTGTCATTACTTCCAGTCGGCGAGGTTGGCCGAGGCTTCCACCTTGGTCTCGATGTCGTCGGGCAGGGCAGGGAAGAAGTCGATGCCAGTGATGCGTTCCACCTCGTCGACGCTGTTGACGTAGTCACCCTTGGGGCGGTTGCCGGGCTGGTTCTTGTAGATGAAGCCTATGGCCTTGGGCGCGCCCTCGGTGCACAGCACAACCTTGAAGAAGGCTTCGGGCACCACCACCTTGTTCTTTCCTATTGTCTTGTGGCGGCCTTTGTACAGTATGGGGCCGCTGACAATGTAAACGGAGCCAAGCTCGTCGGCCCATCGTCGGCACTGCTGCTCAATCTCGTTCCAGTCGCCGGCGTTGAGCCCGTGGCTCTGCGGGCAGATGTTGGTGAAGAGGAACGACTCGCGCTGTGCCGCCTCGCTCCATTTGTTGTCGGCAGACGGGCACATGTGGCCGCGGTCGTAGCCCGAGCGGTAGTAGTCGTTGTCTGTGGCGCGGGGCTCGTTCACCTCTTCGTCTTCGGCAAAGTCGATGCCGCCGCGCTTGTATGGACCGGATGTGTGGTTGGCGGTGAGGTGCCACGCCACCCAGTTGGGCAGCTTGGTGTCGCTGTTGTACGACGCCGTGTAGGCCGTTCGGTGCAATATCTGCTCCTTGCGGTCGGTGAGCGGTGCCGGCACCTCGATGCCTGCCGCGGCTTCCACGGCATCCGCAGTGTCGTCGGGTTGGTTCTCTGCCACGAGCTTGTCGATGGCTTTTTCGGCGTAGTCGGCCAGCGCCGTCTTCACCTCGTCGCCAACGGCCTCCTTAATCTTGTCGGTATTGACGTTGCATGCTGCCGATGCGGCGGCCAAAATGGTGGCGGCAAACAGGGCGTGGATGGTTTTTTGTTTCATCTTTTGTTGTTATTTGAGAGTCTTAATGCAGCCCTGCTGTCAGGCCGGGGCTGTCCTGCCATCGTGGCGCGGCGCTGCCGTCCGTAGTTGGGCGCAGATGCAAAGTTACGCAAAAAAAGCGTGCCGCCAAGCTGGCAGCGTGCCAAAAGCGGCGGCAAACCACAAAAAAGAGGAGGAAAGGCTGCCTTGCGGCTGTCTTTCCTCCTCTCTATTGCAAAACCGGCTTGACTCGCCTTTCTGGCTTATGCCGGTATGTTCACTCTTCCGTAGTTGTACATTCTGAGCATGTTGTCGCAGTACTTGTTGAACACTTTGCTCGTCGTAATCTTTTTAATCATCCTTTTCATAATTCGTTACCCTTTCTTTTACTTTTTGTTATACAATCTTTTTGTGTCTCATCGGTTGGATGTAGCTTCACATCCGTTATCCTGAATCTTCGTGTTTTGACAGTGCAAAGATAGTACCTTTTGTTTGTGTGCGTACACATAAGGGGCGTTTTTTTTGCGTTGCTCCCCATGATTGTTGACGTAGGTCAAAGGTTTGACGTAGGTCAATCCTTGCGTCTGACATTGCGCAGACGCCCGTATACGTCAAACGATCGGCTGTCGGCAAGGCGCAGGGTGAGCATTAGCGAAAGCATTGATGCTGAGAACGTTATGGCGGTTATCATCATCTGGTATTTGATGGCTATGCCCGGTGCCGAGCCCCCCAGTATCTGTCCGATCATGGTTCCTGGCAGAGAAACTATGCCAAGGACTGCCATATTGGCAATGCATGGCGCAAACGATTTTTCGACAGCCTGTCGCGCAAAAGGCGTGATGGCCTCGAGGTGGGTGGCGCCATTGCCAAGCAAATAGTAATAAAGATGGTGCTCGCGCTGCAGCCCGTCGTAATAAGTGTTGAGGGCAATGACGTTTACGCTGAGCATGTTGCCCATGAGTATGCCCATGATGGGCACGAAGTAGCGGGCGTCGAAAGGATGGTCGAGCCTGAGCACGAGCACAAGGAAATACAGTCCCACCACTACGGCCGTGGCCAGCAGGCCCGAGAACAGCGGCAGGGCTATGGTGCGCAGGCGCAGGCGGGTGCGTCTGGCTGCCGTAAACGTGGCCACGAGCACCATGATGAGCACCCATGCGAAGTTGACCAGCGGACTGTTCCACTCAAAGAGGTAGCGCAGGTATAGGCCAATGAGAAACAGTTGGACGACCATGCGCACCGTGGCTATGGCGGTAGACTGTATGAGCCTTGCGCCCAAGCGGTGGAAGAAATATACGGGCAGGGCCATGAGCAGCAGGCCTACGGCCATGCTGAGGTATGAAATGTCGGTTGTTTCCATGTCGGTTTTGTTTGTCTTTTATGTCTGTTTGTTCTTTGTTGTCAATGGGGGATTGGCTGCTTTTGGTTGGCAGGAGTGGCAGCCGATGTGGGCGAAGGGCATCGGCAGCACGCCGTGGCTGGCTATGCGCCACGGCATCAACCCACAGCCGATGAGCCTAAAGCGGCGCTGCAGGGCTGCTGTCATGGCAATGTGGTGCTTACGGATATGCATTTGTCGCAACCCTGGGCAAAGTCGGCGTCGTGGCTGACGGCCACGATGGAGCAGCCGCGGGCGGCGAGCGTCTTCAGGTAGTCGAGCACAAGGGCCGAGGTGTGGGCGTCGAGGGCCGACGTTGGCTCGTCGACAAGCAATATCGACTTGCCTAAAAGACCGCTTGCCGACAGCACGGCGCGCTGCCGCTCGCCACCGCTGAGCTCGGCCACCTTTTTGTCGTAGAGTGCCGGTGGCAGCTCCAGTTTGCGCCATTCGGCCATGAGCAAGTCTTTTGAGAAAGCCTTGCCGCGGTTTACCTTCAGCGTGAAGGGCAGGCGCATCATGTCGCTCACCCACTCAGAGGGCAAGGTGAGTTCTTGAGGTATATATGATATGTGCTTGCGGAACTCCTCGGCCGACGACGGCGTAAGCAGTTCGCCGTCTATGCTGATGTGCCCTTCGTCGAGCGGATGGAAGCCAAGGATGGCTCGCAGAAGCGTTGTCTTGCCGCTGCCGGAGCTTCCCGTCAGGCAAACGGTCTGCCCGTCGGGCACTGTAAACGATAGACCGGCAAAGAGTTGCCTGCCTCCGATGGTTATGGATGCGTTTTTGATCTCAAGCATTGTTGGGTTCTGTTTTTGCTGTTTGTCGGACGCGCTTTGCTGTCGGCGTGGCCAGAGCAGGCGTTTGTCCGGTTATGTTCTGTCGTATGCAAAGGTACTGAAAAATAATCAATGGATGGCATGTAGTGTTCCGTTTTTGCAAAAGCGAAGCTGGTTGCCGGCATTGACGTAGGCGCAACGGGTTTTCCGACAATGGATTGTTGGGCTGACACAAAAGGGTGGCGCTAATTCTGCTTGGAGATTCTGGGCGCAATCCGTCTTTCACGAACGCCATTGTTGCAGGTGTGTTACAGGTACACTTTATAAATGATTGTATTACAGCAGTTTAGTGTTTGGACGTGTTTTATATATTCCGGATTCATTCTTTGGCTGCAATTTCAGGTGTAGTCATGGGGCATTATTCCTCGATTGTTACACGGTTTTGAGCCGGAAAACATCTGAGGTTGGCCCCTTGCAGAACTTACGATGGGCATGGCTGTGGTATGGCACGTGGCGACTGCTTAAATGCTTGGGCTGCATTGCTGGCATCGGTGTGGCTCAGCCATGCTTCTGTTGTGTTGTCATTGCGTTGCAACATGGCCGGTGGTGCTGTTGCTTTACGGCCGGATGGGGTGGCGGTGGCGAGCCCGTAGGATGGCAAGGCATGGCATGGCAATGTGGGATTGCTATGATATTATGTCATAAATTTTTAAAATCAGGAATGTCATTAAGGAATAAGTATTTTTTACCTTCATAGTCCATCTTGCAGCAATAGTGCTGAAGGCCGTTGCTCATCACCAGGTAGTCTACCTTGAGCAGCATGTTGTAAGCTGCTATCTGGTTGAATACGTCCTGCGTGATGCTCACCGTGGGTGCTTTGTATTCCATTATCATCCGTGGATGCAGGGCCGTATCATAAAGCACGCTGTCGCACCTGAGCTTTTTTGCACCCACCGATAGCTCCACTTCGTTGGCCATGTAAGCAAGCGGATAGCCTTTGTGCTCGCATAGAAAATGCACGAAGTGTTGGCGGACCCATTCCTCAGGGGTCAATGCCACGTATTTTCTGCGGAGTACGTCGTAGACTTGTTGCTTGCCGGCGGTGGGCTTGAGTATTATCTTGAATGGTGGCAGATTGAGCTTATACATTATATATATATGTGTGATGTAGTTAGAATAAAATCATATTCGCATTTCGGTTAACCGATATTTTGCTGTATCTTTGCATACCGCAATCTTTCGCTGATGCCATTGGCATACTCGGATTGAGCATGAGGAGTATGGCGGGCCTTATGCGATAGGATTTGCAAAATTAATAAATAATGCAATAAATAAAGAATGGCTGACAACAAAAACGTGACATACGACAGCATTGTGAGGGACTTGCGCGCTAGGAAGTTTGCACCTGTGTATTATCTGATGGGCGACGAACCTTATTATATAGACAAGATAACAGACTATATCGCTGATAACGTATTGCCCGCTGAAGAACGCGACTTCAACCAGACGGTGCTTTTCGGGTCTGATGTTTCGGCTGCACAAATCGTGGATGTGGCCAGAAGCTATCCTATGATGTCTGATTTGAAAGTGGTCATTGTGAAGGAAGCCCAAAACCTGCGCAATACTGAAGCACTGGAGTTCTATATGCAAAAACCACAAAAGTCGACTATACTTGTGATGTGCCATAAGAACGGAACAATTGACCGGCGGAAGAAGTTGGCTGCCTTGGTCGAGAATGTTGGGGTGCTTTTTGAAAGCATAAAACTGCGTGAACGAGAACTGCCCACATTCATCGAAAAATATCTCAAGGGCAAGGGGGCAAGCATAGACCCCAAATCGCAACAGATAATTGCCGACTCGGTTGGGGCCGACCTCAACAGGTTGGTGAGCGAACTTGATAAATTGCTCATTGCTTTGCCCGAAGAAGACCGTAGGGTAACGCCGCTAATCGTTGAGCAGCAGATAGGGGTAAGCAAAGATTTTAACGCCTTTGAACTTCGTGATGCCGTGGTGAACAAGAATGTGTTCAAGGCAAATCAGATAGTGAAATATTTTGACGAAAACCCTAAAGCCGGCAATATCTATAGCTTTCTCCCAATGCTCTTCAATTACTTCCAGAATCTGTTGATTGCTTATTATTGCCCGCAGAAAGGCAATCCAGAGGCCCTCGCAAAGTGGTTGGAGCTGCGCTCACAATGGGCGGCAAAAGATTACATGACCGGAATGAGAAATTTCAAGGGAGTGAAAGTCTTGCAGATAATTTCTAAAATTAGAGAGATAGACGCCAAAAGTAAGGGGCTTGACAACCCAAATACACCGCAGGGAGAGCTCATGAAAGAGTTAATTTTCTTTATATTGCACTGAAAATAGCGGGTATTTTGCCACTTTTTCATCTAGAATAAGCGTTCCACAGGGACGCTTTTTTAGGCTCCAAATATCGGGATTTCAGCGATTTACGTGGTAATTACCCCCTCTGAAAATCGCGTATTTTGGATTTTCCGACCGCTTGCTCGGAATTTTTCAAAAACAACAGAATCTTGTTTCTATGACTGATATAAATTTGGTGTTAACATGGTTTTGTGTTTGCTTTTGTGAATTATGCAAATGTAAAGACGTATGCAATATCGGTTTTGTAAACCGATATTTAGTTGATTACACTAAAACAATGTGTAATTTACAAATAAACTGTGTTACATTCGTAAATCAAAACAACGAGGTTTGAAATACTAAATCATATAAATACACGACAATAATATCACTATAATAACTTGAGAACCATGATTTTATAGCTAAAATTTAATCTATTTTATATGGTTTTGCTCAAATTGGCGATGTTTACCCTTATATTCTGTGTTTTGGCATGTATCTTTTGTGTAAATATCTCTTTTAAAGCCAGTTGATTGAGATAATTGCCTTAATAAAAGGTTTTGGCACAATTCAAATACTGCGATTTAGGTTTGTTGTTGTAAATCACTAATAGGGCCGCTTTATGTGTTTGATGTTCTAAAGTTAGAAATGTAAACACTAAATTTAAAACATAAAAATCTTAGTTTATGAGTTGCATAATCCGATAAAATGTTTTACCTTTGTAAACGCAACAGAAAACGGGGTTTTACCCATTAATAATGCGTATAAACTGGTATGAAAGATAGGATAAAGCAGATAATGGAATCCAAACACATGACCCAGCAAGTGTTTGCCCAGTTCATAGATATGTCTCCGGCATCGTTGAGTAGTATATTCAATGGCCGTACAAAACCTACGTTAAATATCGTGGAAGCCATCAAAAGGAAAATTCCTGACATCAATACAAACTGGCTTTTGTTTGGTATCGGCGACATGTACGAGCACCAGTCTGATGACAGGGGAACTGATGACACAGGTGAACGCCCTTCATCTGAAGCACTGGCCTTGGATTTTGGGGATAGTGATTTTCATTCCCCTACCCAACAGTCGGAGCACGACAGAAATCTATTCTCAGGGCAGCAACATAACAATGGTGTGCAGAATACACGCCCGGAGATAATCAGAGAGGAGATAAAATATATTGACAAGCCACAAAGGAAGGTAGTTGAGATACGCGTATATTATGATGATTTGACCTACGAGACTTTTGTGCCGGCAAAAAAGTAAGCCTTGTTTGTAGTTCCTTATGTTTGTAGCTATATTGGTATGGTTATGCCATGTCGTGGGTGATGATGGTTTTTCATTTTGTGATATGGTAATCTTGCTGATACTTTAGGGGCAAAACTTCTGTAATACGACGATTCTTAAGCTGATGGGCAGGCTACTTGATTCAGGGTTTTATTGTTTCGACATCAAGCTGCCGGCTAAGGTACGAGGGGAGCGGGGATGTGGTAATTTCCACTGTTTATGGAATAGTGTGAACGATAGTTGTACTTTTTTGATATTCGCATCTTGCTTTAGTAATTTGTTGATCTGTTGAATTCGGAATGTTGGCATGGTTTTTCAATCATCAAATATACGCTATATGATAATACAGGTTAGCGAGTATTTGTGTCATACGGAGATAAGACGTGGTGTCAGTTTTAGCAAACTTTTGGATAATGATTGTCGCCGACGTGCTTACAAGGTACTTTACCGAAACGCCAAGTTGACCGTTACATACAGTTGCCACCTTTGTGTTTGTTATCGTTGTTCTTCTTTTCATTTTCCTATTCTATGCGCTTTTGTATTTGTTAAATACAGATTGGTTAAGATATGCATGCCATTTCGTAGCGTTAAACTTTCGTGAACATGTTTCTGTTAATGGAAAACGAAGTTGCAAACAGCGACATTCCAACAATATTTCCAATAACAGCCATGGACACTTACAATGTGAGTGCACCGCATGCGAGTGAACCCTTCTGTTTGCTTTTCATTTTCAGGATTTTGTCATTCGAATATGTTGGTTGAACTTAGCCTTTGTTTTTGCGTATAAATCGAGGTTAGTGTCTATGAGTCCAACCACATTTCGCCGAATGGCGGGTTTGCGTTATGATGCTCATGTGGTTGACTAAAGTGTTTGGATTAGATGGTTGTTATGGGGATTATATTGCCACAGGCTAAAAAGGCAATTAAATTTGCAGTCATATTACCACCTTAATTATTCAATATTTGTAATTAAAATATCAAATATGATTGTATATTTGTATTGAAGATATGTCATTATATTTTCTTTAAGGTTCTATATCTGAATGTGCAATAATGGTGGTTTGCAGTTTATGAAGGCTTTTGCTACTAATCATTAATATTGCATAACGTCTTTCACTTATTTTTGAAAGGATGTGTTATGCATCCTTGAGATAAGTTCACTTATTATCCGTATAAGATGCAATTAAGAGGAAATAATTTCATGTTGGTATAAATATATGGCTAATGTTGGAATTCTGTTTTTGTATGCAAGTCGTTTGTTTTGTTTATAACTAAACTAAATCCAAAAGGCGATATATTTCAAAATATACAAATATTTTCTTGCATATTAAATAATATAATCATATTTTTATAAGCAATTTGAATATTGCGTTGTGAGAATGAACAGATATACATCTATTATTGTGCAAACCGAGAGCAATGTCAAGTTTGCTTGCATATTGCCGCTGCGCAACCGGAAATCACGGCTCGATGCATTGATCTCTCGGAGGGAGGCCTTGTTGCCAAGTTCTTGCAATATGCAAGTTCTGGGGTGCAAACCAATTCGCAAGCACACCATATCTGTCAACATTAGAAACGCAAATGGCAGAGGTGTACCTTTTAATGCATTTACTCATTGTGGCTTTGAAAATACAATAGGCGTTATTAAAGAAACATCTCATCATTTATCTCCCATTAATGCCTATAGTTTTTTTATAGGCATCTCCATATTAAGATTATATAAATATTTCTATGATGAATATGGTGAAAGCTATGGTAGGGCCTTTTTTCGATAATAGGAAAGCTGATATTGAGAACAATGTTGAAAAAGATGCATACTTAGAATCGAAGGTTTTAAATAGGATTTTAATAGAATGTGAAAATTCGAAATTAAGAGTGGATGTCAATAACTTGTTGAATGAGATGGTAGCATATGTTGATACCCATAGATTAAACCGTGAAGAGGCCCCATTGTCCTACTCCGCATGACTGTAGTAAAAATGAACATTATGACTATTACAAAGACCATTTTGGATGTTCAACCTGCATCACCAAATTTGATAATGATACTGAACTATCTTACTGAGGGAACAAACCATGAGAAGGTTGTCAACGGTCACCGATACCTTTACGATGCCAAAGTTTCGGGTAATCGAGTGCAAAGCCAAGATTGCTTATGCTTTTCTGAGGAGTGGCCGACAATCATCTATGATAACTCCGAGTTCTTCGGAGGCGTGACCAACACCGCCAAGTTCTCCCTCTATGTTAGCCCCTACCTTGTGGCAAGTCAGGGTGGTAAGTACACCAAGCACATCTACATCGGAAGCCAGCGTATCGTCAGCAAGCTTGGCGACCTTGCCAGCTATGGTGCCGACCCAAGACGCATCCCATACGCAGGAACAGAGGCAGACGGTGTCAGTGTGGACTATCAGACGAAGTACAACCGCCAGCAACAAGCCATTAAGGATAACTATGCCGACTTCGGTGTGCCTTACAACGGTGAGGACAACAACGACTACGTGAACGGCCAGGGCTTCTGCTGCAATGACGTTGCAGAGGTTTCAGCCTCAGCAAAGGCTATGGCACGAATAGATGGTAACTTCAAGCCCAACGATGACTACGAGAAGTTGCAGTTCTACTACCATCCCGACCACTTGGGTAACTCAAGCTATATCACCAATCTTGACGGTGAGGTGGTGCAGCACATCGAGTATGTGCCTTTCGGAGAAGTGTTCATCAAGGAGCGCAACAATACGTGGAACACACCATACCTCTTCAATGCCAAGGAGTTTGACGAGGAGACTGGTATGTACTACTATGGTGCGAGGTACTATGAGCCAAGGATAAGTTTGTGGATGAGTACGGATCCAAAAGAAGAAACTTGTCCTGATATTAGTTCATATACATATTGTCATAATAGCCCTATCAATCTATTAGATATTGATGGCATGGATGATTACAAAATTAATCAAATTGGGCAAATAACATTTTGGATACGTACTAATGCCAAAAGTACACATAGAATATTTGCAGGAAAAGACAACATTACGTTTGGTAAACAATTTGTTTCCCAGCTGGTTGAAAAACAATCGGCAAATGGAACAACAGCAAAAACGAGCAACTCAGATGATGCATTTGAGTTCTTTAAATTTGCTGCAGACCACACAAAGGTTGAATGGAGTTTGATTGGTCTACAGAAAAATAATAGTGTAGAGTTTAAATTACATTCGGATTTTAGTACCTCGAGTGTATCACTAGACACAAAAGATTATAAAGATCAAGTGTTCCAATTGCACAATCACCCAAGGGGGAGTAACCCTAACAATACAAAAGCCTCTGGAGATTATGATGCTTATAAGCAGACAAAACCCAACCAGGCAGTACAAAGTTATAATGCAGAAGGCGACTTGTGGACATTAAATAATGTGTACAATGCGTATAAACAAAACCATCCAAAGGCTATGCTAAGCGAATATCCTAAAGCTTATATTTATTATTCTGGTGACAACAAACAACAACCCCAATTATATCAGTATGATTTAGGTCGCTCAAGATTTAGAGTTATCTATAAACCAAGTTATCAACAGATAAAGAATAGAGTAAACAAATGAAGGGCGTCATATTAATTTTGTGTATATGTCTATTGATGATTAAATGTACTGTTAAGGAAGGACCTTTTAGTCCTTCCTTAATCAGAGTCGTGGATGAAATTACAAATATGAATCCAAACAATAAGGTTGTTCAAGTTATAGCATCTGAGTTAAATGGGCATAACATTCTATAT
>NZ_JAMBLP010000043.1:0-12295 GCF_023336985.1 Marseilla massiliensis
TAAGAAATTCATTTAGGACACCATTATGAAAAGAATTCTTTTTCCATAAAACATTCTATTTTTCACTAAGAAAAGAGTAACTTTGCAACATCGAATCAAGTGTTCTTTGAGACATTGCAGAATAAAGAAAGGGAAAGAAACTCGCTCGTTTCCAACTCGTAACCCTTTTACCCTTTATTCATTCTTAGTTTGTTGATTATCTGAAAGATACAAAAATACTGAATCTTTTACGGGCATAATGTATATGCGGCTGGTTGGTCCATTCGTCTATACTTCGCCTTGAGACAGTAATCTTGCCATTAAAGTCAGGGTGAGAGAGAGATGCACCCTGGAGCGTTTGCCTTGCCGCTTTCTTTATATCCTTTATCTCCCCTTTTTCAGTACCATACAGGCATCCGTCAATGTAGGGGCAGTTGTAGCAGTCCTTTTGGCGGTTGGTGAATCCTCCGAGGATGCGGTTCTTGATGTTGGCCTTACGGTAGAAGCCGCACTTGGCGCACGATTCAGGGAAATACGGGTGATTGTCGCTGAAGGTGCGTCCGTCGCGCCCGGTGTTGTTTTCCAGTCCGCGCTGCGGCCTGAGCCCGTCGAATTCCGCCTTGAGTTCTGGCGTTGCCGTTTCGTCGGTCTGCTCGAGGGAGCACTTGCAGTTCCAGCGGTCGCCCGGATGATGTCCGTTCCAGAATGGGTCGCCGACAGGCAGCGTGAGGCGGCGTTCCCAAAAGGCGCGGTGCGAGCTTTCGGGTGTTGGCGACGTGGTAGGCATCCAGCGCAGGTTTGGCATCACGTCCTTGTCGCGTTCGAACCTTCGCCAGTCGGCGGCGTTATGGGCCCGTATGAGCGCCGTGTCGTACTCCGTGCGCAGCCATGCCCCGACATGGTGCGACGTGATGGGGGCCACTTCCTCCGCCCATTTGCCGAACGGCTTGAGCTTGCCGTCCGCGCCGATGAGCCTGGATGCCATGAGCCGCCCCATGTTGTGCACCTTGAACGCGGCGAAAACCTCGTTGGAATGCCTCAGCGCGGCATAGAAGCCTGTTTCGTGGGTAGGCGGCGCCCCGGCTTCGGCAAGCCCCTCCACCGTGGCGGAGTTGACGATGCGCAAGACCTCGCGCCACATGGCCGGCTCGACTCCGGCGGCCGTATCGAATTCCCGATATACCTTGCGCATGAACTCGGCCAGCACATCGGCGGAGAAAGAAAAGGAAGCCCCTGCCGACCTCCCCTGTGGGGAGGGGAAGTGAGGATGGCAGCAGGAGTAGTGCCCCTCGACATAATACAGGCCGTCAATGTCCTGGACTGTCAAGCCCCGGGATGCTCCGGGGCGATGCCGAAAAAAACGTTCAAACGCTGCTTGAATGATTTTTGACTGGCATTCCGGGAAGGCAGGGAGTTTTGGGAGGGCTGGGGAACGAAAGCCCGACGCGCGGCTTCCTTCTCTGCCAGTTTCTCAGCCTTGAGCTGTTCGTAGTTGTCGGGCTTCTTGACACAGAACGTATCGTAGAGATAGTCGTCGTCGATGGGCAGCCCCATGGAAGAGAGCTTCTGCACGATGTCTATTTGCTGCGACGGGTTGACCTTGTCCTTCTTGGCATAGACGAACTCCCCTCCCTCGACGTTGAAGCCGAGCGACGCGAAAACCGGGCGCATATATTCCAAGCTATAGATATGAAAAGGGCTTTTTCTATATTGAGATAATGATTGTCGCGCTCATTTGGGAGATTAATTCATCGAAATCACGCCTAATTCAATATTACGTCAAATAACTCATCATATAAGTTGGTTTATAAAATAAATCTATTTATATTTGTGCAAGAATTGATATGGATAATGTTTCCATTTCTTTCGTCTGTCGACAGGTTGTAGTATAAATCAGTTAAAATTAAAGTGTATGAAAAAGTTATTATCCATCGTGGTCATGATGTTCTCAATAGTGGGAGTGCGACCACTATTTGCTCAAACAGCCAAGTTTGTTTCCTTTAGAATTTCGAATATTCCGAATAAGCAAGGAAATGTGCTACTTGCAACAGCCAATGGCAAGCATTACGGTATGGCGGAGGCTTCCGATAGTGTTGTTACAATTTGTCTGAATGAGTTTCCTCTTGGAAAGCAGGCCATCTATGTTTTCCATGATGCAAACGGCAACTTCAAAATGGACATGTCCGATGACAAGTTGCCAATCGAGTTTTGTGCTGTACAGAATGTGCAGATAACCGAAGATGACCAAACATTCGAGATTAAGTTAGTTGATGTGCGTAAAAAACATGCCAATAATAATCAACCTATAAATCATTAATGAAATGAAGGAAAAAGAATTTACCGAGCAAGACAGTTTAGAACTGATTACTCAAATGATTCAGCAGAGCAAACGAAACATGAAAGTTGGTAACGGTAATATCTTGCTATGCTATGGTTATCCTGCAGTCATATTGTCAGTTGTTGTGTATTTTCTTGTACATACAACCGGTAATTCCGTATGGGCTGCTCTTTGGTTTCTCATGTTTACTCCCTCATTCTGGATTGCATTTCGGAAGAAAATAGATGTTAGTGTCATCACCCACATGGACAAAGCTATTAACAGCACTTGGCGCATTTTGGGACAACTCTTTTTCCTAACAGTGATTGGCCTGGCCTTGTTTGGATATCTGGCAGGGAAATGCAATTTTGGACTCATGTTGCCTTTGTCATTGTTGTATGCAGGCATTGGTGTCGCCATTACCGGAATCATCTCAGATTTTAAGCTGATGGTATATTCTCCATTGGTATCCTTTGCCATTTCTATATATATGCTGGCATCTATGGTTACCGGCAAGGAGGTGTCTGATTGGTGGAACTTGTTGTTTGGTGTATCATTTTTAGTGATGATGATAATACCTGGTCATTCGCTTAATCGTAAAATGTTAACGTCATGCTGAAGGAACTGAATCCGATTATTCATTCCCAACTAAGGTTGGCTATAATGACATTGCTGGTCTCGGTAGAGGAAGCGGATTTCAGCTACTTGAAAGAGCAGACCAATGCCACATCTGGCAATATCAGTGTGCAGTTGGATAAATTAAGCAATGCCGGATATATTCAGATAACAAAAGGATTTGTGGGAAAAAAGACGCGTACAACCTGTCGCCTCACTGAGCAAGGGAAGCTGGCAATGGAAGAGTATATTGCGACGCTCAAGTCCTATTTGAATCTGTAGCGCTTAAAACAAGAAGGAGTATCGTTATGCCGTCGAAGGCGAACGGTACTCCTTTATTTTAAATGTGGCAATCTTCTTTATTTGTGTGCGTACGCACTTATTGAACGCATCTATACATTTCATTTTATATGTAACAATCAAGGTAAACGAAGTAACTTGATTTGAAGTCCGTGTAAATAATAGAGTTGGAAATAGTCAATTGCTAATATTGCATTCAAGACATCGTTCATTTGACAATTTCGTCGTCAACTTACCAGCAGGGTTGGATGCTTACTGCTTATTTATCAAGAAACCATGCATACAAGTGAAAAGAAGAAAAGACACCCTATTATCACTCTTCTAAATTCATCGAACTCACGTTATCATAGGAAGAGATAACCACTCGCTTTAGGAAGATAGAAAAGGAGCATCGCAGGACATCCGTAGGCTTCGGGCTATTATTATTGCAAAGTTCCAAAGCTACGTGGACTATAATGCCGAGTTGGTGGAGCTGATGAAGCGCAAGTTTGGCGTGGAATTGATACAAACAAAAGGGAGCGCATCATATTTTGGATGCCCCCCTATGCTCATTGATTATTTCGCACCATCAAATATTATAGTTCCATTTTATAAAGCACGATGCTATCAGACTTTACATGGATATTGGTGCAATATTATTACTAATTTTTATGGAGTCATTTGAATACGGTGTTAAGTTAAGCATACAGATATTATCTTCAGATTCGCTACTCAATATAATTTGATCGTCTTCCTGAAAAAATACATATTTTCCTATACTTATAAGACCAACGGTATCACTAACCTCTACCACTATTTCACCAATCATAGGAGTTCGTCTATTATTAAGCCACTGCATAGAAATAGTTATGATACTATCATTGCATTGTAGTTGAGTTGAGAAAACTTCGTAGGTATAGTTATATTTATTCGCACAACTGACGAAAACCATCATAGGAAATAGCAAGAATATAATATATCTCATAAACCAACAGTTGTTTTTTTTGCCACGTTTTATCATTCGGCCTTTAAGTAACAGAGCGTTTATTGTATGGTAGACAATGGCTATTTCAGGATTTCCTTTGTGAATAGTCCACCTTTACGTATTATGTACAATCCGTTTGACGGTTTATCTATGCGCTGTCCGTTTATTGAATAATACTCTGTCGTGCCATCGTTTCCATTTTGCATACCATGTCGGCTAATTGCACTGATGTTTGATTTCTCAATAGAGATGTCGTCTAAAATTACGCTAATTGGTGAGCCTTCGTGAGCGATGGCACTAAGTTTCATTTGTGCCCTTTTTGCTCCATTTACATCTATGTCCAAAGAAATTTCGCGCCATTCTGGCTCTTCTCCTTCGAGACTCATAGAGGTGAATACCTGTTCCCCTTCTCCGTCATCGCGATTTACATAAGCTTGCAATTCGTTTTTCGAGCCGTCATCTGGTATGAAATATAGCCAGAATTTTATTGTTATGTTATTGAGGCTATTGACATTAATGTGCGGCGACACCAAACTCTCTGTCTGTCCGTCTGTTGAGTATCCGTAAAACTTGCAGCATGCCATGCCTTCGTCTTCCGTTTTAGGAAATACTGAAATGTAATCGTCATTAGGGAAATAGTAAATTGACGTTTGGCTCAGGAAATCCCAGGCTTCATAAGTGTATGCTTCATCTCTCTGTGTAGTCTCTGTTCTCCATCCTTTATGTTGCAGATATCCTTTAGCAAATGTTTCGTAAAACGGCATGCCTGATGGTTTACCAATACTTATTGCTTCTGATTTGGCTGCATTGAGCGATTGTCCTGCACTGTTTTCAGCAATCAATTTGTATCTGATGGAATGTTCCTCGTCAAATTCAGGAGTGTCAATATACTCCAAGCCTTTTATACCTTGGCCAACAACTTCTTCTGTATTGTCTGAATATATGCGCGACAGTGTGTATGTTGTGTTATTGAGGTCATAGTTTCCTCCGCGGCCTCCCAAAGCAGGAGCCTCCCATGTTACTATTGCACCATCGCCTTGTCTGCGGCATTGCAAATTCTGTGGACACCCCGGATAGTCAAGACCTACGTACACATTGGCTTCTGAGAAATCTCCTTTTCCTTCTTTTCCAACAAATGGCACGGCTCGGAAAGAATAAGCCTTGTCGAAGTCCAATCCCTCCAGTCGCCAAGAATAAGTTTGGCCCGGAGTGACATTTTCTATGGTATGTACATCTGAGTATTCAAACATACCTTCATATTTATATAGGTGTATGCTCAGTTGATTGCCATCAAGAGATTCTCCTGTCTCTGCACTCTCTGGGGCTGTGAATGTGAAGTCAACAAAATTTGATTTGTGGTCGGGTACGCTTGCTGTGAACGACGTTAGGCTTTTAGGTGTCATCCTGTATATACTTGGAGATATGACTGCTGACTGTGTAAATCGTCCACGAACATAGTGATAGAGTATTCATATTGCCTGTCGACTTCAATGTTGTTGTCAACGAATGCAATTACTGCCCCCGGCTTCGGTGAGTTTATTCGGCCCAGTTCTTCATCCGGCCATTCATCATCAGGAAAATGCCTCTTGATTGTGATGTATGAAATGTGTGTCAGGTCATACTGCACATACGTGTCCCAATCATACTCTGTTTGAGTTGGGGCTTCGGCTGTAATTGTTACAGTCTTCTCAGATGCGTTGTAAACGGCTTCTTGGTTTCTGACTCTTTCAGGGTTGAGCTTTTGTTCTTGGGCAAAAGAAGGCATGCTAAACAATATAGTAACTAACATGGCCATGATGGAGTGCAATTTGTTCATATTAATCGGAATTAAATGATATAAGTAGCTGTTCGAAATTAATCGATACAATTGGCCTTGCAGATGTCCTCTAAATCTTTGGCACCATCTTGTGTGCTCTTTCGGGCGGCATGCCAAAGTCTCATCGGTCGCGTAGCCCGCTACGGTCTATTTTGGGACTTTGGCATGCATCTCCGAAATAGTGCATAATTTGATGGCAATTAATTTTGAACACCTACTTATTGCAAATATACGTATATTATTTCATACGGTGCCTATCGGTTTAGCCGCATTTATAGCGTGATGCAATAATTGCGAACAAGCAACAAGGTAATGTTTGATAGTGAACAATTGGCTATTGGCTTTTTTGCTATCAACTATGTTGGAAGCATCATTAATCTATCTGCACTTTGTATTAAGGCATGTTGTCATATGCTATGAGGCGCGGTTGCTGACTGACTAACATTAAAAACATAAATGCCGCAGGAGATGACAGCAGAAGGCAATTGGCTTGTGGTTTGAAAGTTGGTATTGAAAACAAAATATGAATGCCTGTTAGTTTTTTAACAATGACCGACGAGGCAAAAATGGTCATCGGTATGTAGGCCCGCGTCGATTTTTTGTTATCGGCATACCAATCCTGGCCCATGTTACCGATGGAGGTTGACTGCTCAACGGTAGGATGGGCGTGCCTCACGCTGCGGCTGGCGGCGTCAGCCTTTGCATTGCCACACGCCACGTTGAAAATTATATTGTGTTCTTCGGCGTGCTGTTTATCAGACTGTTGGTTCCTCGACGGCCATGCTTCACTCATTGGAAAATGCCAGAGAGTGAGGCATGGCCCAAGTTTTTTACTGTTGCCGGCTTTCTATTGCTACAAGTGCCTTGCGCCAGTCTGTGTCTAATGAGAATCGGGTGGGGCTTGCTGCATTAGAGTAATAACTCAGTGTCAGTTCCGTGTCAGTATCGTTGAAAAGCGGATTTGAGTATGACGCATCCATAAATTGCTTTATCATCTCAATCTGTTGCTTTTCGGGTTTGTCATTGCTTTCGAGTATGTTTTTTATGAAATGGTTTACAAAGCTGTTCATGGCATAAGCCTGCCTGTCCAAGAAAGCAGTGGTGGAGTCGGGCATTTGCTCCCTCATCTTCATCATCAGGTAATCCAGGGCGTCGAGCTTAAACTGATTGATTTGCCTGATTAGTCCGTTTGAATCAGAATTTTCTACCTCGGCCTTGGCCTTATCCCTTATTTCGTTGTAAACGCTTTGAGCGTTGCTGCCAACATTCATGCATAGCAAAGCAACTATTGATAATATCAGCTTCTTCATGAAACGTTGTTTTAATGTTATACTTTTTTCTCTAATGTCAGTGTGTGGTCAATGCATGATGGAAGCTCCTCCATATAGTGCGTAACCATTATCAGGGTTTTGTTTCTGCGCCGGCAGAAAGTTTCTATTATGTCTTTCACTCTCTGCCTGTTGCCGTCGTCGAGCCCGTGCAATGGCTCGTCGAGCACCAATAGTTCCGGGTCTTTCACGAATGCTCGGGCAAGCAAGGCCAGGCGTTGCTGTCCGCTGGACAGCTTGAGGAACGGCCTGTCTTCGCATCCCTGCAAACCGAACACCCACATCCACCACCTGCAATTGTCCAACTCGGCTTCCGTGGGATTGCTGTATAGGCCCACAGACTCTTTCATGCCGCTCGCTACAATATTTATTGTGGGCAAGTTTTTCTTGTAAGCCCGGTGCATCTCGGGAGACACGTAGCCGATATGGCGCTTTATGTCCCAGATGCTTTCGCCCGAGCCACGCCTGTTGCCGAAAAGCGAGATGTCGCAGGCGTAGCTCTGAGGGTTGTCGGCGCATACCAGCGAAAGCAGAGTGCTCTTGCCAGACCCGTTCTTTCCGGTTACAGCCCAGTGCTCGCCGTTGCGTACCATCCAGTCGAGGCCGTCAAGGATTGTGCGCGAGCCGTATCGTATGCTCACATTTTTCATTCTCACAACCTCGTCTGCCGAATGCTCCGATGCCCTGTAAGGGTGCTGTAGCAGAGCTTGCTCGACCTCCCGTGGCAAACTGACGACCGAAGGGTTGCAGCTGCTTGCGAAGACGCTTCTTTCTACTTTTGCCTTCACCTTCATGCCAGCCACGTTGACAACATGGGTGATGTACGGTGGTATTTCGTTGTATTTTGCCAGTACCAGTATCAGTTGCAGCGCACCGTCGTGGCACAGCTCGCCCAACAAACCGTCAAGCTGCCCTCGGGCAGTGGCGTCGAGCCCTATGAATGGATTGTCGATTATAAGCAAGCGCGGCATAGACAACAGCGCCTTTATTATCTGAATCTTGCGCAACTCGCCGCTCGACAGTAGTATTATGTGCTTGTCGAGCGTGTGCTCAATGTCGAACATGGCATACAGATGGGCTTGCCACGACCGTGCTCTTTGGGCGTCGGCCCCGGCCAGTTGCATAGCGCTGTCAAGTATTTGCCTTGCTGTGGGCGTGCTCTCGTCAATCTCCTGTTGGTTCCAACGCTGCTGCAGGTAATATGTTGAGTCATTTTCGCCATAGGAGTCTGTAAACTGTATGTACTTGATGTTGTCCGAAACGAGCGGCTTGCTGCCTGGGCCGAAATCGTAGGTGGGGTTGTCGCCCAACAAAGGATGGCTTCCGGTAAGCATGTCGACAAACATAGTCTTGCCTCCGCCGTTGGGCCCGACGATGGCAATGTTTTCTCCCTCGAGAAGCTCAAAGCTTACAGGCGAGGCCAGCCGCCATTCCGGCAGGCGCGCAACACCATTGTGTATGGCTATGAGTTTTTGCATATTCTTTCCTGGTTCTTGTTGACAAAGTCTTTCCATCCCCTGTAGTGGGCCTGCGATACAGGCCTGTTAAGTTGCAGGAAATGGCAGTATGCTGCCCCAAGAGCATCGGTGGCATCCATGAAATCGCACATGTCGCGTTCGTTAATCTTGAGTATGCGCTGCAGCATTGCCGCCACTTGCTCCTTCGAGGCCTGCCCCTGGCCCGTGATGGCCATCTTTATCTTCATCGGTGCATACTCGTGTATGGGTACGCCGTGGCGTATGGCGGCGGCTATTGCCGTTCCCTGTGCCCTGCCGAGCTTGAGCATCGACTGCACGTTTTTGCCGAAGAAAGGGGCTTCGATGGCCATTTCGTCGGGCAGGTATGAATCTATTATCCCCGTCACGCGTTCGTAAATATGGCCTAATTTCATATATGCGTCACTAAACTTGCGCAAGTCTATGACGCCCATGGTGATCATTTGTGCCTTGTTGTCCAAGACTTTTAGCACGCCATATCCCATGAGATTAGTTCCGGGGTCAATCCCAAGTATGATTTTCTCCATGACAATGCAAATGTACAATAAATGGCAGGGCGGAGCAAGTTGTTGTGGTTAAAGAATCCAAATTGCCGTGGCTGCCATGCTCCATCTGGTTTCCTTATTTCAGGTATGGGTTCGACCTCAACTCGTCGGCCATCGTTGTTTGCGGCCCGTGGCCCGGCAATATGGTCGTTTCGGCAGGGAGTTGCTGGCTGACATGCCTCAGGCTCGACATTATGTCGGCATAGCTGCCTTGCCAGAGGTCGGTTCGGCCAATGCTCATCTGGAAAAGCGTGTCGCCCGAAAACGCCACCTTTTCTTCTTTGCAGTAGAAGAACACCGAGCCGGGCGTATGGCCTGGCGTATGCAGCATGGTGAACTTATGGTTGCCAAACTCCACAGTGTCGTCGTCGGCAAGCAGGCGGCCGACGGCCGGGATGCTTTCGTTGTCCATCTTATAGTTGCATAAAGCCATGGCCTGTTCGGCCATCCTGTCCATAAGGCCTGAGTCTTTTGAGTGTATTTCTGGTTGCAAGCCAAAGGCAGAAAATATGGTGTCGTTGCCGAAATTATGGTCTATGTGGCCGTGGGTGGCAATGAGGTGTACGGGGGTGAGGCCGTTGTCACGAATGTAGTTGACCACGGCTTGGCGCTCTTCGGGGTAGAACGCGCCACAGTCTACTATCACGGCCTCGCCGGTAGAGTCGCTAACAATGTAGCAATTCTCTTGAAACGGGTTTACCACAAAACGCTGTATGTTAAGCATAAGCCATCTGTTTAAATTGGTACGTATATGACATTTTTCCCCTTAAACCATTCTTCGTCAAACCAGTTGCTGATGGGTGTCACCTCAGCTATGTGGCGGTAGGGGTATACCTCCTGCTGTATGTCGCCGCCTTTCAGGCAAATTAGTCCGTTGGGCAGGGCGTTGCGCTGTTTCTTGGAAATGTTTTTTGTGATTATTTTCATCAAGTCGGGCAACTGCATCACGGCCCGGCTGACAACGAAATCGTACTTGCCGTTTTCCATCTCGCCGCGCAGTTGCATTGCGGTGCAGTTTTTCAGCTCAATGGCCTTGGCCACCTCCTGTACCACAAGGATTTTTTTGCCGGTGCCGTCAATCAGCTTGAAGTTGCACTCAGGAAACATTATGGCAAGCGGCACTCCCGGAAATCCGCCACCCGTGCCTATGTCGAGTATGGTCGTTCCGGGGCGGAAGTTTGCCATCTTGGCTATTGAAAGAGAGTGGAGTATGTGGTGTTCGTATAAGTTTTCAATGTCTTTGCGCGAAATCACGTTGATCTTTGCGTTCCATTCTGTATATAATGCTCCGAGGGCCTCCAGCTGTTTGCGTTGGGTTTCCGTGAGCTCAGGAAAGTATTTCAGTATTTCTTCCATAAACTTATTTTTTTAGTAAATTGTCAATGTCGTCGTAGCCGATTGTAAGTTCTGTTGTTCCCGTTTCATAGGGGGCTATCTCGTAGATGTTGTAAACAAAGGTAATGGCGTCGTTGCCGAGTATGAAGTTGGTAGAGACATGCATGTCCGACGAGCAAAGATAGCCTTTGTCGCGCAGCGCGTCGATGTCGGCAGCCCCGGCCTTTTCCTTTAATGCCTGCAGCAGAAGGTCGGTCAGCTGCCTTTCATATCCCGGCACGAAGACGTCGGCCAGGCTTATTGCGTTGCCTGTAGAGCAATCGAAATTGGTCACAGTCTGGGTCTTGATGCTGTGGGCTCCACCCTCAAAATATTCCCTTGTGGCAATGTAAGCCACTGTCCCCGCTTTTTCGTGGCGCACTTCGGTGCCCAGCTTATACCAATACTCATACCACGGGCGTTTTGAAGGGTCAGAGCGGTCTACCTTGTAGAAGGGTGTCAGGTAGTCAACATAGTCGTGCGTGTATGACGATGCAAACGAGTCGGCTGCCTGCCTGAGGCTCAAACCTTGCATGTCGAACAGCATGGCTGCTATCTGTTTGTTTATCTTTATCCCTACAGAGTCGTCGGCTGAGGCATAAGCCACAGTCATGTCAATCTTGCACGCCGGTGCATCTGGCGCTTTGTCGAGAGGGGCCGACATGCTGACTTCAAATTCACTGAAGTCGACATCGGCCTTTTTTTCATTGCCGCAAGACGCCCAGAGACACGACGCGGCAAGCAGGCTCAGTGCCACGGCTTTCGCGGCTTGTTTTTTTATAGTGTGTGTTAGCATGTGGTGTAATTATGTCTAATGGAATGCAAACTTACTAAAAATGGGCGAGAAAATGCAATTTAGCGACGGGAATCTTGCATTGCGTTGGTCGAAGAGGTCGCGGTTCACCCAAAATGGATAGTAGACTATGGTTCTGTCCGGTCGGTATGTTACTGCTGTGGCACTTTGGCACAAATAGGTTGGCAAGCCGCTTAGCGTCGTATTTTGCATCTGATATGTACTTTCAGAACTTCCACCGCCACATGCCGGCATGCTGTTTCCCGCTTTGTACATAGGCTGCAAGCCGCTCTTTCGCCGTAGAATCCGGCCCATCAGCTCTGCAAATGAAAGCAACAGCCGGCGGCAAAAATTCCGTATTAAGGTTTAACGCCAGGCTGCTACCTTCCATTGTGTCAGGCAGATGTGCGGTTTGACGGCACGGGTTAGTGCATGCTTTTGTGGCTGTAAATTCATTGCGGCAAAGGTGTCCAACTCATGTGGATAGCTAAAATGTATATGCCGAAACGGCAATTATAAAGAATTTTTGAGTAAATCTGTATAAAGAATATACCCCGTTGAAATCAAGAGGGTTAGAAGAATTACCTTGTTCTGGGGTAATGAGTAGGCAACCGTCCTAATTGCCGTGGTCTGCATCGTTTTGCTTGTTCGGGTAACTCTTACGGAGGACAAAAGTACAAAAAAACTGAAGAAAGAATATCTATGCCTTTCTTTCTTCTGTTTATAAATGGAACAAAACGAAAATCAAATAGTTCAGTTGCTATCTAC
>NZ_JAMBLP010000044.1:0-12266 GCF_023336985.1 Marseilla massiliensis
CCGTTTTTGGCTACCCTTTGGCTACCCAAGAAAATAAAAACGGCTGAAAATCAGGGGATTAACAGCCGTTTTATGTACCCAGACCCGCATTTGAAATATTAAATCTGGAACAATCAGTTTAAATAGTAAAATGATGAAGTTTAAACTAAACTAAACTGATTATTAAATACTTATATCAGAATATAAAAGTGATTCAATTTAATTAGATTGAAACAAATTTGGGATAAACGGGAACAATTTGGGAACAATTCACTATCTTTGCAGTGTTCAATCCAGAAATAGAATCGAAGCTTATGAAAGTGACTGCATTCATACGAAAAACGGCAAAGAAGAATGATTTGGAGACCAAAGCCACCATCTATTTCCGCCTGCGTGACGGAAAGAAAGACATCAAGGCGGCAAGTGAGCTTTCCATTAGCCCCAACCATTGGAGCCCGGAAAAGCAGGGATACAAAGACCGCGTGGCTTTGGTGCCGGAAGATGAAAAGATAGACTTGAACCATAAGGTACAGGCATTGACCCGAATGATTGAAAGGGAATATAGGGATGATGCCGACAGCGAATGGTTAGGAGAAGTGATAGACAGATTCCATCACCCGGACAAATACAAGACGGAAGAAGAACTGGCCGCTGAAAATCCACCAACTTTTACCGAACTGTTTGATGAATTTCTGGAAAAGCATAGTTTGTCAGAAGTGAGGAAAAAGAATTTCCGTGTGATAAAAAGAGCTCTCATGCGCTATGAGCTGTTCATCAGAGAAACAAGAAGGGGCATGAAAGACTTTTCGCTGGACATAAATACAGTTACCAAAGATACCCTTGCAGACATTTGGGATTTTATGGAGAATGAACACGCTTACGCCGAAGAATATCCTGAGATTTACGCTACTATTCCCGAAAAGCGTACTCCACAACCCAGAGGAAAGAATACGCTCATTGATTGCTTCTCGCGCATACGTACCTTTTTTATATGGTGCTATAATCAGGGGAAGACTATCAACCGCCCGTTTGACAAATTTCCGATTGAAGAATGTCTTTATGGTACACCTATTTATATAACCTTGCAGGAACGTAACCAACTATTTGAAGCAGATTTATCTATGCGCCCACAATTGGCAGTGCAACGTGACATTTTTGTGTTCCAAAGCGTGGTGGGTTGTCGTGTAGGCGACTTTTATAAGCTCACGAAGAAAAACCTCGTGAATGGTGCATTAGAGTACATTCAAGGAAAAACGCGCAATCATAATCCAAGAACGGTGAGAGTGCCATTGAACGACATCGCCAAAACCATACTTGAACGTTACAAAGACTATGATGGAGAAACTTTGCTTCCGTTCATATCGGAGCAGAAATATAATCAGGCTATCAAGGAGGCTTTCAGACTTGCCGGACTGAACAGAATCGTTACGGTGCTTAATCCTCTGACCCGTAAGCCTGAGCAGAAATATCTGTACGAGGTCGCCACCACACATACGGCTCGAAAGACCTTTATCGGGAATATGTATAAAAAGGTGAAAGACCCGGATTTGGTTTCATCGGTATCGGGGCATAAAGAAGGCAGCAAGGCTTTCCGCCGTTACAGAGAGATAGACGAAGAGATGAAACAGGAACTCGTACATTTGTTAGACTAAATAAAAGCAAACTATGGCTCAACAGGATTTTGAACACTTCAAGCAGGAGATTAAAGATTGGCTTGATAGTCATCCGGAGGAATACGAACATTTCGTTGCGGAAGTCAATGACAAATCAGCTATTGGACTATACAAAGTTTTCAAAGTAGGCATGAAACTTGCTCCCAAGCTGATGCGCAGGTATCAGATGGAATGTCACGGAGACCTTGCTGATGAAAGGCAGATGCAAGATTATGCAGCAGATGCAGATACCGCTAAATTATTGGTAGATGAATTTCACAACATAGATAAAGATTCGATAGTTCCGGCTATGTTGGCATGGCTGTATTATGGCAAGTGCTATGAAACAATGGTTAACCAACTTGAAACGAAGCGAACAATCCGAGAAACAATTTTATAGAACAAAAAATCTCTGCAATCATGATTCGGGTTGTCATTAAGAGTAGTATCCGCAACAAGATGCGGACGAAAGAGGATTGGGAAAGTTTCAGGCGTGAGAAGAAGGCCATTGAAGAAGGGAATGTGATGGAATCATGTATTGAGGAATTAGGGGCTATGAGTGAAACGATAACGGAAATGCCAACAAATACGGAACAGCCACTTTACTTACGGGATTATCTACTTGGCGACAAGGAAATGCTTTTGGGAAAAATCAAGCTAAGAGTTTCCACACAACACACAGGTACCGATTTGGCAAGGCTATATTTCGCATTGCAGGAAGAGCAGCTTTTAAGCCGTTGTGATGTGACTACATTCCATAGGTTACTTGGCAATGAATTACCCAACTGTGACTTGAAAAGTGTGCGTAACTTACAGATAGCCATTAAGAAGTTGAACGACAGCACGAATAAAGGGAAAATAAAAGACTGCGGTATGGAACGGACGTACATCAATGAATGGCGGAGTTATCTTACCAAAGCAGACTAAAGAAAATACGAACATAATAGCTTAGGAATATGGATAAAGACATTATCGCAGAAGAAGTCAATGCCGAATATCTGAAAGGGGTTATATACTACGTCCGGGGTGTTCGCGTAATGCTTGATATGGATTTGGCTAAAATCTACGGATATAGCACCAAAGACTTTAACCGTCAGGTCAAGAACAATATTGAGAAATTCGAGCAAGACTTCATGTTTCAGTTGACCAATGAAGAGTGCGAAATCTTGAGGTGCAAAAATTCCACCTCAAGTTGGGGCGGTCGCCGATACAACCCCTATGCCTTTACGGAACAAGGAATATATATGCTCATGACCGTTTTGAAAGGTGAGTTGGCAACCAAGCAAAGTAAGGCATTGATTCGCATCTTCAAGCAGATGAAGGACTACATTGTTGACAACCAGCCGTTGTTGGGACAGAGGGAATACCTCCAGCTTTCTTTGCAGACAACTCAGAACACCAAAGACTTGCTTGATTTGCGTAAATCCTTATCGGCTGTCGATGATAAGGTTGCCAGCATAATAGACACATTGGGCAATGTCGTAACCAAGTCGGAACTGGCGAATGTCATGCTTGACTTTTGCAATCCTACCGTCAGGAGAGGATGGCTGATACTCAACGGCCAGCCTGTGGAATCCGATTTGGCTTACCAGCAGATTTATGCTACAGCCAAGAAAACGATATTTGTGGTAGATAATTATATCGGATTAAAGACATTGGTACTCTTGAAAGAGGTTTCTGCCAATGTGAAGATTACTGTATTCTCAGACAATATCGGCAATCGACTACATCAGGCGGAGTTTAATGACTTCTGTCGGGAATATCCCGATGTTTCTGTTTCGATGCAAACATCCGGCGGTATATTCCATGACAGATATATTGTCATTGACTATAAAACAGCCGATGAGCAGATTTATCATTGCGGTGCCTCATCCAAAGACGGAGGAAATAAAGTAACGACCATTACAGCCGTTACCGATGGAGAAATTTATCATCCCGTGATAGACCAACTTCTGAATAATCCAGCATTAGTGTTGCGATAAAGTCTTGCTAAAATGGGATTTTAAGCATAGCGATAAACGGGATTAATTCGGCATTCATTTCGTTTCTTTCGTTTCCAATTTCGCCGAAATAAGCGAAACGCAAATCATTGAGTTTTAGCGAAATCCATTTATACTTTTGCACCATCGTTCCGATACGGGAGCGGTGGTGCAATCGTTTATAATGCTGCCGAAACGGTTGCGCCGGACAATACGGCGGCATTGATTTTGATTATGACTGACTTGATGCAAATTATCTCCAATGGTGCAGCCAATGTCAAACTGGAGATTACAGGCGAGGACTTGCGCGTATTCTCGGATGAACTTATCAATCGCGCGATAAACGAAGTGGCACTGGCTTTCCGTGCTGCCGATGAAGAACGGTTGCTCAGCCGGGAAGAAGTAAAGGATATGTGCGGAGTATGCGATGCAACCTTATGGCATTGGAACAAACGAAACTACCTGAAAGTCGTCAAGGTAGGCAGTAAGGTAAGATACCGACTGTCAGATGTGAAGCGTATATTGGGTGGAACAAGCAAAACTGGCGGCAATGGAAGCAAATGAGAATATGATTCCACAAACCGGGAGAGTGGAGGATGAATATGTACGTATCGGCACCACACTGTTCCGAATATTGAACCAACCGATGATGAACGGCTCGTTTCGCAAAATGCGTGTGGAGTGGAAGATGAGTGTGTTCCGGCAAGACCATAGCAGGGATGAAGCGGCTCAGATACCCAAGTACGATGGATTCTGCACCATGCCCAGCCATACGGACTACCGTCATAACGTGAACAATTTTTATAATCTCTATGAGCCGATAACCCATATACCGGCAGAAGGGGATTTCCAACATATCTGTTCTTTGGTGGAACATATCTTTGGTGAGCAGTATGAGTTGGGGATGGACTACCTTCAACTGCTATATCTGAAACCGACACAGAAATTGCCAATACTTTTGTTAGTATCTGAAGAACGTAATACAGGAAAGAGTACATTTCTGAACTTTCTGGAAGCAATGTTTCAAGAAAATGTCACGTTCAATACTAATGAGGATTTCCGCAGTCAGTTCAATGCGGATTGGGCGGGCAAACTGATGATTGTTGTGGACGAAGTGTTGCTCAACCGCCGTGAGGATAGTGAACGGTTGAAGAACCTAAGTACGGCACATTCCTACAAGATGGAAGCCAAAGGCAAAGACCGTTATGAAGTACAGTTCTTCGCCAAGTTCGTGCTATGTTCCAACAACGAGAATTTTCCCGTTTACATTGAGCCGGAGGAAACACGCTATTGGGTGAGAAAGATCTGCAGATTGGAAAAGGATGACACATAATTTTTGCAGAAACTGAAAGACGAGATTCCGGCCTTTCTGTACCACCTACAACATCGGGATTTGACCACCAAAGAAGAAAGCCGCATGTGGTTTGCGCCATCACTTATCCGCACGGAGGCATTGGAAAAAATCATCCGTTGTAACCGTAGCCGCATTGAGCTTGATATGGCAGAACTCTTGCTTGACATCATGGACACGATGCAGGTGGATGTGGTGGATTTCTGCATTAATGACCTATTGGCATTGTTCAACTATTCGATGATAAGAGTGGAACGCCATCAGGTGAGGAATGTCCTGCAACAATGCTGGAAGCTGGAGCCTGCTCCCAATGCGCTATCTTATTCCACTTACCAAATATCCGTGTTGCCGGGGCATAAGTATTCCGTATCATCCAAGAAAGTGGGACGCTTTTATACCGTTACCCGTGAAAAGTTAAAAGACTACCGTTGAATTTGTTGAGTCTGATGAAACATAAGAAAGAACGTATGTATATGGCCTATATGATTCAACAACACCCTCAACAGATTTCAACGGAAAGCCTTGCCCACCAAAAGAGAAAGTCGGTTGCTGACAAATCTTCCCGATGTGAAGCATCCTCTTGTTTCTTCCCTCTTTTTGTATTCCGCTCAACGGATTCAACAAAATCAACGGTGGAATCTGTTTCAGACATCACGACCATAATACCGAACAGTGTGACAGAAGTAGCAATAATGTATGGAGGGGTGGCAAGCGGTACCAAGATACGTATCATACGCATCTGTGGCGCGAAGTCCGCTGCCACCCCTCCCCATCAAAAACAGAAACGCAGAATGATAACCAAAGTAAGATACAGCAAGAATCCGGGCAAGACCATTGACTACATTCTCAATCCCAAGAAAGGGGCGTACGTAGTCATTGCCCGTGGAGTGAGCAGCCTTACCGATATTGGCATACTCACCGAAGATTTCAATCGTCAGTGCGCACTGCGCCCGTCACTCAAAGTGAAAGCCGTACATATTCCTATCTCATTTCATGTCAATGACACAACCATGCTTGAAGTTCATGCCGAAGAAATAATTGGAGATTGGATAAGGCACATGGAACGGCATGGCTATCGCTTTGACCAATTCCTTGTCGGTCGCCATCACGACAAGGATAACAAGAATCCGCACTTCCACTTTCTGGCAAACGTGGTGTTGGATGACGGTACACGCGCCAATCTTGCCAACATCGGAAAGGCGGCAAAAGAAGCATCCATTTCCGTGACGGAACAATGGGGATTGACACCAGCCAATCATCGGAAGAGGATGCAAACGGGTGACAAGAAGGACACCAATAAAAATGAAAGTCGGACTGCAGAAATACATAACCACAGACACCAGAATTATATCGAATGGGACAGCAACCCTGCATCCAATGAGGACACCAATTCCGATTTTACAGCAAGCAATGATAGAGAAAGTCCAACGTCATCTATCAGTGGCAATCTAATGGAAGGTATAACCGAACTTATCATTCAACCGACAGTTGCCCGAATAGGCACAGGCAGCGGTAGCAGCGACAATACGCTTGACCATGACAAGAACAAACAACGAAAAGGAGGACGCAGAAGATGAAAGCAGAAAACGATAACAAGCGCACCAAACGTAAGGAAATACAATTCAGCGAAGCAGAATATGCTGCAGTTGAACAGAAAGCCAATGCCGCCCGATTGTCTGTGGCGGCGTTCATCCGCGAGGCTGCATTAGGTAAAGAATTGTCAGCCGCACTCACCATAGAGGAAAGCGAACGGATAAAGCGCACGGCCAACATTAGCTATAAGATGCAAGTCAACCTCAATCAGATTGCACGGCTGGCCAACATCCACGGTTTACCTTTTGTAACAGACGCTATCCGCGAATACATCTGCCGTACCAACGAATATTTCAAGACCGGTTCATGGCATGAAATGTATTTATCTGCCTACGAATCCGAGCAAAAACAGCGGGAACAACTTGCCCCAAAAGTACGTGAGCTTCAAGAAAAGAACACGGAATTACAGAAAGCGGCGACCAACTATTACCTTTATACCGCCGAAGGTGAACGCCTTTTCTGCGAACGGCACAATTGCCGTATTTATCCTGACAACCGAGGTATCTATTGGCATTTCAAGGTTACCGATTATCCGGCTTATACACTTCCTGCCGAAATCAGTAAGGCATATCTCAACCATGAGATTTCGATACGGGATATGTATGTTTATTGGCGGAAGAATTACTAATAATATCGGTGAAAAGCATAGGTCAATAGAAATGAAATACTTAAAGAAATCGTCCCATACAAAATAATTATGTAATTTTGCACTTGCTTATGAAATCCGTTATGTGTCTGACTATGTTGACATAAGTTGAGACATTTTATAGTTAAATGATAAAACCAGGAAAATATGGCAAAAATATATCGAGATGATTATGGAACACCGCATATAATGGCTAAAACAAGTTTTGATGCAGCCAAAGCTATAGCGTACGTTCATAGTGAAGATGATTTTCGTACTCTACAATTGTGGTTTTTAGCCATAAAGTTTAAATCTGGACACTTCGATGATTGGGATGGCCCATATCTTGATTTTCTTTCATTCTTTTTCGACATCCAAGGTAAAACACTCGACTTGATCCCAACTATCTCTAATGAATACAAGTCTCTTGCAGATTCATATTGTAGTGGAATAAACCAGTATGCCAAAGAACACGAAGAAAAGGTCTTGGATTCTTCCATATTCCCTATCAATTCTGTTGATTTACTTCAGGTTCAGCATCTAATGGAGGTGATAGGCATTCAAATAGATAAACCGTATTCTTATCTGAATATAAAACAAAGTCAAAAATTGCCTCGTAAAGAGGGCTCAAATGCGATAGCAATAGGGGCGAACAAAAGTGCAAGCAAAAGTTCTTTAATTGCAGTCAGCCCACATCAAATGCTTGAGGGCATATTTTCTTATTATGAAGTACATTTAAGCATAGAAGATAGTGAAAATAGTGAATATCATGGATTTATATTGCCATGTTCATTCTCAATATTTATGGGAACGAACTTTCAGATTGCATGGGGTTCAACAGCTAGCTATCCTGAAATGTATACCATCTATAAAATAGATGTTCAAAATAGGTTCGGGCGGGTAAAATCTTTTCTTTATGATGGGAAAGAAGTCTATTTGAAGAGATGTACATATAAAAATTATATCAAATTATACGGTAAAATTCCTATACCTGTCATAAGGAATTTCTATGAGTCTAAATTTGGTAATATAATTGAAATCAAAGGTACATTTTATCTAATTTTGATAGATATGCTAGGCAAACAGTTTGGTGCCGAGATGATGCATAAACTTAATTTATGTAAATCGAATAGTGAAGCATTAAATCTTTTAAGGCAATCTCAATACACCTATTTGGATTTCGTATGTATAGATAAGGATGATAATATCCTCTATGTCCATAACTCTCATGAGAAGGTTAGAAAGGATGAATCATTACATTATAAAGATGTCTTAGATGTGTGTCATTTACGGGAAGAATTGTCTGCAGAATACTATAAAGATAATCTTATAATACAAGAAAATCCTGCTTGTGGATACATAGTCGCAGCTAATCAATCTCCTCTAAATGTAACTGACATTCACCGCCCTATGGGCAAGATTAAAGGACTTGTTTATCAAAATGAGAATTCCCGATCCAATAGAATAAAAAGTATTTTGAATGCTGTAGAGTTGCTCTCTATTGATGACTTGAAATCGATTCTTTTCGATTACAAAATCTCTCTTCCCATAATCAGAAATATAGATTTTTCTGCATTGTTTCAACCAGAGTTAAACAGTTATAAGTCTATTGCTCCTCTCCTTGGTTTATTAAGGGATTGGGATGGCAATGCATGCCCACAATCAGAAGCTGCAGCAATTTTTGCTTTATTCTTTTACAAATATAAAGAGAAATATTATGTTTATTCCAAGAATCCAGACACTATAAAGGTTGCTACAGTCCAAGAAATAGTGGATTGTTTGAGATGGGTAAAAAAAAGATATTGTAAAGGGCAGAAATTGGGGAATATTCAATTTTTGAAAAGAGGTGATACGTCATTACCTATAGGAGGCGTTCCTGACTCTATAAATACAGTTCGACCTTATTTTGAGAAAGGAAAACTATATGCAGAAGAAGCTAGTGCCTTTAGAATGATTGTGGATTTAAAAAATCGTATTTCTTTAACATGTCATCCGTATGGAACATCTAGTAACATAGAAAGCCCTAATTACACTAGTCAAATGAAAATGTTCATTGAAGGCGGCTATAAAGAACTAAAAACGATTGATTATTATAAAGACAACTATAACTTTTACGAATTATGATTAAAGACGTTAACATGCCATTGTTCCTTATGAACATACCAACTTGCTATTCAACAGATGTTAGAAATAATATTTGGATGGAAGAGTACACGGCTGAAGATATTATTGTTAATAAGGAAAAAGCTATTAGGGAGGTATGGGAAATATATTCATTTCTTTCGAGTCAAGGTTTTGTTTATCTTCTACCTACACCTAGAGATTGCAGACTACAGGACTTGGTATTTGTAGCGAATAACGGAATAGTGCTTGAACATCTTGATGAAGAAACTTATATTGCTTCAAAGTTCAGAGTGCTTAATAGGCGTGGAGAAGAGATTGTTGCGAGCAAGTTTTTTGAACAAATGGGATTTAAGGTAATCCACTGTCCCCATTTGTTTGAAGGTGAAGCAGAGTTGAAATATCTTAGGGATAATATATATATTGGAGGATATGGAATAAGGTCTGAAAAGGAAAGCTATGATTGGATGACTTCTGAGTTTGACATGAATATTATTCCGCTTGAATTGACAGATCCATACAACTACCATCTTGACTGCACGATTTTTCCTCTTACTAGAGAAAAAATAATTGTAGCTACGAAAGCCTTTACAAAGAAAGAAATCAAGCAACTAGAAAATGTCGCTGAGTTGATACCTATTTCAATAGAACAAGCCCATGCAGGGTTGTGCAATAGTGTTAGAGTCAATAATTACATTTTAAATGCGTCTGACATAGATTTTTTGTCAAAACGGTCTGAAGATTACCGTTTAGAGAAATCCAAAAATATTAGGCTTGAAGATATCGCAGGTCAAAATGGCATGGAGGTATGCTACTTTAATATGGAAGAATACTTGAAAGGTGGAGGGCTTCTTTCGTGTACTGTGCTTCACATAAATCACCACTCATTTACTAAAGAATTACTATAATGTCACAATCTGTAAGAAGTTGGTTGCGCGAACAAAAAAGCTTAACCAAGGGTATGTCAATAAAGGAATTGTCTTCAACGTATTGTTTTCGAGATCCTCTTCGTCCAATTAAGAACAATCATGATATTGTCTTTTGCCCATCTGATGGTATAATTGTTGACTTTACGACTGTTACTTCATCACAGGACTGTATATTTGGGAAATATGGTAACATTTCTTTGAAAGAAATATCCTATGGAATGATACCAGAAGGGGCATATGACGTAGTGTCAATATTTCTAACTTTTTACGATGTCCATATTATAAGAATGCCTATAAATGGTGTTGCCAAAAGGCTGAAGCTTCCACCTTATTTTGTAGAGAATCGCCCTATGTTAAGTCTAGAGAAAGATATAATGAATAGTAAATTTTCGTCAATTAGAAAGGAACTCATCTCATGCTTTGCGTATAATGAGAGGGTGTTATATTTAATAAACGATCCTTCAAAGGATAGAAATATGTTTATGGTATTAACAGCTGACTACGACATTGATACGATATTGCCATTTACTTCTCAAATTCAGGCATTAAAGCAAAATCAAAGACTGGCATCAATCAGGTATGGTAGTATGGTTACATGCGTTGTCCCTAAACAGTGGAATTGCAAGTTCGTTTGCAAAGAAAATATACACATTGAAGCAGGTATAGATGCTTTATTTATGTATGAATGATAAATACACCTCAAAATCAATATGCCTTTATACCTTTCCAATAATCCTCAGCGAATTGTTGGAGGAGGTCATAATCTTGTCCGACTCAATACTGCTTTCTTTCAAAGATCCGTTGTATTTGTCGACTGTAGGAGTAATTGATTCCATATTTTTATTATTTTTGGCTGTCGGAGACTCAATGAATGATTCGTTTCAGAATTTCTATTCTCGTCATTCCGGTAGCATTTCTCGTTGCAAGTGTATATTTTCATATTCTTTACTCTTGTTTATTGGAGTTGGTTTAATATTAGCAGCGTTATGCTCACTGATTCCTTTATCTAATGATATTTGGAAAGGTGCTCATTTCTCTACTATAGTTTCTGTAGTTCCTTACTTGGCCATTCTTGTAGTTGTATCATTTATATCCCTGTCATTAAATAGTTTATTGTTAGGATGGGGATTTACAAAATTCCTTGGTTGCATATCGCTAATTTCGGTTTTGATAAATATAATATTAGGCTATTGTTTGCTTTATGTCTATGACATCGGGCTAAATCCTTGTATACTTGTAATCATTACATCTTCTCTATCTGAATTATTAAGAATCGTTTTTATGTCATTGAAGATATGTCGTATGTACAATCAAAATAATGATAATGAATTAGATTGTCGACATCAATCACTTATCTTGAAGATATTAGTCTATTCATCTGTTTATCCTTGCTTAAGTGCTGTATGTTTCCATCTCGGGTCTTTAGCATTATATACATATTGTTTGTGCTATTTTGGGGATAAAGAAACAGCATTGTTTACATTATTTATGTCTTACTGGGGTATATTGCAAGTTCCCAGCCAAGGGTTCTCTGAAACCTCAATCAATTTCTTCTCAACCATCTACTCAGAGAAATTGTTTAATATTTATAATTGCATAAAAAAAAGATTCTTATCTCTTTCCTTACTGACCAGTATACCTCTGATTTTCATTATTCTTATGTTAGATATTTATCTTTATGGGTTAGATATTCATAGATTGTTTGTGTTTGCGATATTAATAAGTATAGTAGGATTTCATACTTTTGCCGAGATAACAGAAACGTCATTATTAGTTAGGCTAAAAATAAATTCTTTCGTTCTCTCAAAAATGCTATACGCCACAATTCTTATATTGGGCATTTTGTTTATGACAATAACAAATAATATTGGAATAATAGGCATATTCATATGCTTCTTATTCGCACAGTTATTCAATTGTGCATATTTGCATATTATAGATCTTCGAATTTGGAGTAACAGATATAAAAACAAACAAATAATCTAATTGTACTTAGGATATGGATAGATTTATATGAATTGAATAGGGTTTAATCGG
>NZ_JAMBLP010000045.1:0-11084 GCF_023336985.1 Marseilla massiliensis
ATATCTTAAACAATGTTATAAAAAAGTAGCTTAATATAAGTTATCCAATATATTTCCGATGCGCCATTTTTACATTGTTCTGATTTACCATAGCGTAATGCAGGGTCGTGTCAATTTTGACGTGGCCAAGCAACCGTTGCACTTGCTCTATTGGCATACCTTTGTCGATGGCCATAGTAGCCAATGTGCGCCGGAACTTATGAGGATGCACCTTGACTATGTTCACCCTGCGTCCCAACAGCCGTAGGCGCACTTCCACACCATTGATTGTAAGCCGAGAGTGGGGCTTTGACAGTGAAACGAACAGAGCCGGATTATTGTCCGTGCGGCTGCTCAGATAGTTTTGTAAGTGGATTTTTGTGCGAGCGTTGAAATATACTTCACGCTCCTTGTTCCCCTTGCCAAACACCACGCATTGCCGCTCATGAAAATCAATGTCGTCACGGTTAAGATTAACCAATTCACCCACACGCATACCAGTACTTGCCAGTAGGTCTATCATGGCAATGTCACGAATTTCTTGACAACTGTCACGCAGCACCTCCATGTTCTCATCGGTCAGCACCTCTTTTACAAGGCTTTCTGTACGCACTCGGTGGATGCGGCGCACAGGGCTTTTCACAATATAGTCTTCATCTTCCAACCAAGCAAAGAATGAAGAAAAGATGCGGCGCATATTGTCGATGGTAACACGGCCAACCTTTCGTTGTTCCTGATAGTTAGACAGATAGCAGCGTATATCATTGGTGGAAATATCGCGAATTGGCTTTCGCACAGTGGAAAATAATGTTTCGATGGTTGATTGGTAATAATCAATGGTTTTGTCGGAACACCCCTCTATCTTCTTCGCGGATAGAAATGCTTGCAAAAGTTCGGCATTAGCCTTTACTTGACGTTCTTCTTCACTGGCGGAAGCTATAACTTCATAACTAGCAAATGCCTGTGTAAGTGTGTCCTCCAACAAATCAAGCTGCCCTTTGGATAAAACATTGGACATTTCGTCCACAACGATCTGTATAACTGTTCTTTTCATCTTCTATGTTTTTAGGTTTATCCTATATATATAATATAGAAATGGTTGCAAATGACAACGATAAATGATAATTTAGCGATACTTGACCGTTCATCAACAAGGGTAGAAGCTCATCGCGCCGCTTAGTAAGTGCTTCAATTTCACGTTGCCTCAATAATTGTTCATCAAACATAGGTCTTACAACATTCACAAATAAACTATATACTTTCTCTTGAAAGGCGAACTTAAAATCGGCCAAATCGCCTATGACAATATAGGGAATGGAAGATCCATGTTTGCCACCACTATAAATTGGTTGAAACAAGTATTTTAATGTATAATAGAAAAAAGAAATGTCATAAGGCTTCTCATCTAAAACACAAGCGTATGTTCTTTGATACAAATCAAACTTTCCTTTATAGAAACCAACTCGGCCTGTGTAACTTCCATTTCCTGAAATCAGCACAACATACCCATCATAAATATATTCATTTGACGTGATTGGTTCTGGTGCGCAAGAGAAAAATTTATAATCACCAGGAATTGCTTTTGACACATCTTTTTTCCCTGTAAAAATCCTCATAAAATCTTTTATCGTTTTATAGTTCCAGTCCTTCGGTATTTCTCGTTTCAACTTCTCATTCCAAACCATTTCACCACCACTTGATTTATAGGGACGTCCGTTTTCATCGGGAAAGTCGAATTGCACAAACCAATAGTCGTAAAGCTGCTTTGCCATCTTCTCTAAATTATCATTTATCGAAATGGATAGCTTCTGTTTTATGTCATAATTCGCACATAAAGGATAATTATAACGCTATAAACAAGGAAACATATGAACAGAATTTTCACCCATCGGTTAGACAACCACACTCCTTTGTTCTTTTCAAGCATACGGGCAATGCGTTCCTCGTGTTCCTTTTGCAATTCAAGTTGTTTATCCCGATGAGCCATTAGTTGCCTGCCCACTTCCACAACAAAGTTTGTGCAAATCTCGTTCAATGACTTTAAGGTTTGCGGATGCACCTGCGCACCGATTTTCTTTGATTGCAGTTCCTTTACAGAATTGTTGAAACCTGTGATAATACTATCTGCACGGTCGATAGCAGCGTTAAGCGCTTCGGTCGCCCGTTCCAAATCGGCTATCTTTTCAGCAAGGCCGTTTACTTCTTGCGTAACTTTGTTATCGTTATCAACGCTATTAATAAGGCCGTTTATGTCTATTTTGTCGGATTTTCCTTTACCTATTCCCATTGTCATTTGTTTTTGAGTTATTCGTTTATCTGCGTAAGCCTTTCCTGCGTTTGCACAGGCGGTTGGCCATTTGAGCGCAACGGCGTGCCCATTCGCGTTCATCCTCATCTTTATCCTTTCCCCAGTCGCTCATGTCAGAACCTCCACCGCCGCTGGATGCCGCCATACTCGTCGCACCGTCAAGGTATTCATCGAAAAGGAGCAGGGCGGTCTTTTGCACATCTTCTATGGTCGCAAACGGATTATCATCTGGCATGAAACATTCCTTGCAGATAATTTCATACGCTTCTTCTGGAATGGCTACGTGGTAATGGTGGTATTCATCCGTTGAAATGTCGTAATGCTTTACAACTTGTATCGGATGACTTGCTTGTGCTTTTCCTTGCAATGTAGTAGCTGTCCGTTTTTCTTGTTTGACATTTGGATTTGCCTGAATATTCTGGCCTCCATGCAGACGTGCCCATGTAGCTTTTATCTTTGACGGCATGAGATGTCGGCCCTTGCCGAGAATGGACGATTTGTAAGCGGAATTGCCTGACAAGACAGAATAACCGCGCACATTGCCGTTGTTATCCTCTTGGATGTGTATGCCATAGCCATACTCTTTAAGTCCGGCTGCATAGCCTGCCCAACTGAACTCCGGCAACGACCGTAGCACATTCATGCACGTATCGGCAATCTCCAACCTGCGGCGTTCATAAATGTCTTTCGGCTGTTCCCATCCACGCCGTTCATTTATAATGTACGCAGCAGACATTGCCCGTTCCGCAATCAAATGGTCGTCATTAACTTTGCCGTACATATCCACACGGTTCACGTCAATGTGCAGGTGGGGAATGCCACTTTTCGCATCGTGATGGAGCGCAATCACGTACTGGCTGTTCCTTACGTTAGTGGACTTAGCACTGGCACGTTTAGCCTTTTTCGACAGGTCAATAGAATCGAAAACTTGGATGTACTCGTTTGCCAACCTTGCCCAATCGTCCAACGTCCACCCTGCGGATTCCCCTTTGGTTGGGGATATTTCCATTCTTATCACATTACGTTTGAGCGGTCTGCCCTTATTGATTGTGCTGGCAAATTCCTTTTGCTTGAGTACCATGCGTTGATACATGGCTTCCGCCGATATGTCCTCTGGAAGGAAGTTCACTTTCACTAATTCCGCCTTGTCTTTATTGACCGAATAGCGGACGGCATTTCCGCCGTGACTTATGGTGGCCGCTTTTGCTATCATTTGGCTGGGTATTTATTGGGTGATGTATTCCTGTATTTCATTCCAACGGGCTATAAGAGCAACGGCAGCACGCATCCATTGTTCAACGAAACGAGTGTCTGCAAAGTATTGTGCACGCTTGCTGCCCTGTATGGACTTGACGGCAGCGGCTATGCGCATGAGGTCACCCCGTGCATCGGACAGACTGCAAAGGGCTTCCACTTCCTTTTCGGTAAGCCGCCGTCTTGGTCGCTGCCCCAAAGCGCATTTGCGGATGTAGTCACTCAATGTCAGACCACAGGTTTCGGCAAGTTCTGCAGCCTTTGCATACTCGTTATCCGTTACCCGAGCTTCCAAACGTCGGGTACGTCTTAAAACTTTTTTCTCGTTTCCGTTTTTCTTTTCGGCTTCGTTTATCGATGTCATGTCTAATAATATAAGGTAGTACAACAGATTAAAATTGGTCAGCCCGTTGCGAGCTTGCGAGCGGCAGTAATAGCTTATGTTGCATGGAAACGTGAAGCGTTTTTGTGCGACATAGGCAATTCTTGTAACAGAGCAGACACGAACGTCGGATAGGCCACAACTCACAGAATGGGCGATTTGTCTTGAGTCCTTATAACTGTCTAAAACAAACGTACTCCGCTACATTTTATCCGTAAAAAGGCGACTCCAGACTGTATCGCTGATAGGCCCAACCACCGACACAAACTAATGCTTTTCCAAAAGGCCATGAATTGAAGCGTGAAAGGCCACGTTTCGCAATGCAAGAAGCCGTCTTTTGAAAGCCAATACACGGCATATTGCAACGGTATCGATTTCACCATGTTTTACGATTCATTTTCACCTTGAACGTTATCTGCCGAAATAAGGGATAAAGGAGGCTGTCCTCTGTTGCAACAGACGGAGGTGTCCGACTTTATATTTTCAGCATTTGACACATCGGTAGTAATATCGTTCCCGCCACAATCATCCTTGCCAATCTCACAGGAATGATTGTACCGCTCTTTCATGCTCACATAATACGGGTTGAGTATCTTCTGATTGTCCGCATACCACGCCGACACACAATGAATGGTGTGTATGCTTGTGCGATTGCTCTGTTCGGATGTGACAATACCCAACCACGCCATCTTGTCAAGCAACCTTGAAACGGTCTTCTTGTCATAGCCTAAACGGGTGGCCAATTCCACTTCCGAAAGGGCAGCTTGCCCGATGTGTAGCGTTATGGTAAAGCCTTTCTTCTCGTATTTCGTTTCCGTAATAACAGTAGCGTCAATAAGGCATTTCAATGCTTTCATGCGGTCGATACCATATTTACTTCCTGCCAGAAAATCAAGCTGGCTACTGGAAAGCACTATACAATAATAAACGTCTTTTTTCATCTTCAACTCTATTTATTGTTCAACTAATTCTAACTGAAATTGGTCAATGAGCATTTGCAAACTCGGACACCTCTTTATCATCTTTTGAAGTGTCATTGTGGGGGCTCGGTCATCAGCAGGAAGTCGGCTATATCCAAACCTTTTCCCTTTTGTTCGTCTGTTGCGTACCGCTCCAATATTTGACTGAAAACAACTTTTGAACAGATGGAAAAAAGCAGATGAGCTTTCTCCTGCCAAACGTTTTTTGCACCCAAGTCGGGACATAGCATAACTGCACGGCCTTTCAATACACTAACGGTGTCAGCCTTAAAACAGCCGTGTATTCCTCCGGTGGCCAGCCATACAAAATCAGGCATGAAGTGGGTGGCAATCAAAGCGGATTTCTCACTTTCAACAATAGCAACCGCTTTTGCTGGATAGTCAGCTAATAGATGTTCTCCGAACAAACATTGCTTCATGTTAAAGTGCTCAAGTCCCAATTCCGTATGCACCCAACTCACATAGCTTCTTGGCTCTTTCACTCGATGTCCTGTCGCCGGATTATACAGCATAATCTTTCCGGCTCGCACTCTTCCTTGTCTGTCAATCTGCCAGAAGACTGTGGAACCTCCCCATTTCTTGGATGTCCCGACATGGTATAATTGGAACAGCCGAGAGGCTTCTTTTTTACCAAACATCCCCGTAAAGAAAGAGAATAAGGGATTTCTTTCATAGTTGGTAAGTGAACGGCACATGAAGTTGCTGTCAATGTAATCTGTGGTTTTTGGTTGTATAACTTTTGCCTGTGGTTTCCACGGCTTCCTTTCCTCCAATATGATAGGATTATCTTTGAAATAGTTCGATGGTTTGTAATGGTATTGACACGAATGTTCGTGGTCGCACCGACCTACATAATCAGGAAATATGATTTGCCCCTCAGTATCAATATACTTGACAAAGCACCGCTTCCTTCCGCATTTTGGGCAAGTCAGCTTCGAACCTCGTTTGTATTTTTGAAGTGTAAATCTGTATTCAATCATAGTCTTTCTGTTTATAAATGCAGTCCGTGCAGTTTGCAGTTATTGCAGTTTTGCAGGAATATCGGTGCCGAAACTGCAAACTGCAAATACTGCAAGGTGCAAACAATGTGGATTATTGCAGTTTCTCATATTCGCCTCTTTTGATTTTCCTGATTACCTTTTTGGCGGCAAGGTCGTTCAACACATACATCACAGTCCTTTCCGACATTCCGACTTCTTTTCCAGCCTGGACAGCCTCGGCTGTGGTAAACAGTGACGGCACGAGGTCAAGCAATCCTTTCTTTTGTGGCTCTATACTTTCCATAATCATGAATCTTTGGATGTTGGAGTAGCAATCCTCAAAATAAGAAGTCAGTCTGATTGCTGATTTCGTAGAGTCAATATCCACAAAATCCTTATGAATCTCGCCACAAGCCCATCGGAGTATTTGGAATACTAAAGCCAGACGGGCTGCAATTATTGGTGTTTTCATTATCCGACTATCCACCAAACCATCATCTTTGATTTGATTTACATTGTGGATTAATTCATTGCGCCAGTTTGTGAAATAAGCACCAGCCTCTGTGGAAAAGTTCAGTACGTTCTGTAAAGTACAATCATTATTCTCATCCGATATGAAACTAATCTCGCAAATACGGTTGATTACATCCTCCCACAAGGCAGAATATTTTTCAAATGATGAGGATGCGGAATCTTCATCCATTTGCCAATCAGGTATTTCCTGCGATGACGGATAGACGAATATGATTCTATCCAACAAACCGTTGTCCTTGTAGCCTTTATCCACCAATTCATGTACACGGGTGGTCTGCATCGTGCCGACTATATTTATAAAAGGCCGCTCAATATGGATGGGTATCGGCATACTGCATCTTGACACATCGAGTGGTTTACCGCTGAAGGCAGTCAGTAGTTGCTCTATCAGTTGTCCTTTGCTGTATTGGTTCACGGCATTGAACATTCCCATTATTTCATCCACATATACGGCTACTCCTCTCGGATTATCGTCAAGCGCACGTATAAGAGCTTCAGGAGTAAAGTCCGAAATGATGGTCCGTTTCAAAATTGGCTTAGGCGGCAATGGTGGTCTCTCGTCTTTCTTGCCTTTCTGACTTTCGAGTATTGAATCATGATATTCCATATCTGCCTTGAATTGTTTTATGGTCTTGGCATCTCGCTTCCGTATAGGACGAAAAGCAAAATCCAACGGTGGCGTTTTCCCCATGCCAGGCCGTCCGACCAAAATCATGTATAAGATAGGGCTGCTAATCCAACCGCCACGAATGCGGATGTTGACGGCATTGCCAATGGCCGTTGATGCAGCAGCCAGAAGAGAAGCCATCGTGTATTCTAAGGAATAGTTCTCTCGACGTGACAATGCCAGAACCATGTCCTGCAACTTGTCAGGAAATGCGTCCAAAGGTATTTTGCTTCCAGTAACACCTTCAAACTCCATTCTGATGCTGTTGCACAATTCGAGCGGTTCCATTAGAACGGCCTGTTTCGTTTAGATTTGATGAATTGAGCCGCTTCTTCAGCCAATTCTTTCTGTGATTTCCGCTTACCGTCATGAAGCCATGCGTCAATCTCTGATTTGAGAAACATGATACGTTTGCCTCTCTTATGGTATGGAATCTGATGACAGCTCGTCCACCCGTAAACGGTTTGTTCCGCCGGATGGCTGGGCAGATATTCACATAGCTCTTTAAGGTTCATCCACTGGTCTGCAGATTGTGCTTGTGGAACACTATTCAGACCGTCTAATTTGGAATCAAGTTTATTCAGCTTGTCTATCATCCATGACATTGCCTTGGGCAAATCTTCAAATGTAATGTTCTTGTCGTCCATATCGTTATCAGTTGATTTTTGCCGCAAAGTAAAGGCAAATAGTAATACTGATTTATGGATGGTAAATGCCACATAAAGAAACATCATGGGTTCATAAGAATCATAAGCGAAATACACTGATTATCAATATCTATAATGACAAATCCCATTATTAGATTTTTTCGCTTATGCCTCTTTCCATAAGGAAATCATCATCGTGTCATATAGCCGTGAATATAAAAATGGGCAGATATAAAAAGCCATCCACATATAAATGCAGATGGCATATGAGATTAAATGAATATATATATGCTTAAATTTACCCAACAAAAGCAAGTATAAAAATTTGGGAGTAGTCTTGTGGATATTTATTGATTAAACATTAAAGTACCAATTTTGTGTATATGCTTCGTC
This sequence comes from Marseilla massiliensis, assembly GCF_023336985.1. NCBI lineage: Bacteria > Pseudomonadati > Bacteroidota > Bacteroidia > Bacteroidales > Prevotellaceae > Marseilla > Marseilla massiliensis. The sequence continues at coordinate 8,125 of NZ_JAMBLP010000045.1, forward strand.
TATTGTTTGCAAACGATATCCACGAGGAGTGATTAGCCCTTTTTTTATTAGAGAGTTAAAATCTTCGATGGATCTCTCAAATTTTTTAAGGGAATTCTTATCCATCTTTATTTCTTGCTGTTTTATTGTTTCCAATAATTGCTTTTCAATATTTTCCATTTTAAATAAATTTACGAGTATGGACAAAAATAGAATTTCTCATATTATATGTATCAAGATAATTGAGCAGCAATTTATAATAATTTCTTATTTTAGTATTATATTCTTCTTTATTTGTATAATCTTCTATTTGCAAACCTAACTCTTCTAATTCTTCTATATTTATAGGTCTTCCATGTGATTTCCATTTTTTATTATCACCTAGATTTGCGGCAATATCTTCTGCTCTTTGCTTCTTTTCTTCAATTGTTACTTCTTTGCCATTTGATTTATGTTTACTCCAATTTTTGAATTTGTATTTTACAAGCCATTTCTTTAATAGCTCAACGGTTAGTTCTTTCGCTTGTTCATAAGCACGCAATTCAGCCAAGTCAAAATCTTTTAATATTAAAAATTCAGCTTGAGTTAATGTATTATTCTTAGCTTTATCTATAAATTCATTTATTTTATCTAAATATCCTAATGCGGGAACAAATTTTCCATCTTTATTTCTTATCTGAGGGTCTATTGGCCCTAAAACTGAAAAATAGTCCATCCATATTTCATCTCCACTCATACAAAAGATAGTTCCTGCACTGTATGCGTAATCTGGAATAATAAAAATAATTTTATTATAGTGCTTTCTTATAATATTTACATAGCGTTCTACCGCAGTAGCACTGCCGCCCGTTGTTGTTAAAATAACAGCAAGTTGTTCTTTATTTGTATCTTTAGCGATATCTTCAACAATATCACGTAAAACATTTTCGTTTCCGTCCATTATAGAACCGTAATATGTTAAAACATCGCAATTCAATGTTTCTTCAAGATTTAGCAGCGTGTTATTTAGCAAATCTTTTAATGCCTTATTTACAGGTTGTTCCATTACTTTCAGTTTAAAGTTTTGCAAATATACTAAATTCTATTCATATTAAAGCATTCAATATAAAGCTTTTCATTTAAATACTATTTGGCATATCCAACTTTATTGTCTTGGTCGCTTCTTCCTTTTTCGCATCAACCACTTTGGCATACACCTGCGTAGTTCGCACATTTGTATGACCAAGCATTTTGCTGACAGTATAAATGTCAGTACCTCCGGCGAGTTGCAGGGTCGCATACGAATGTCTGAAGCAATGGTAGGTGATGTGTTTCGTTATCCCTGCTTCAGCAACCCATTTCTTAATTGGGCGGTTAATCCATGATGGGTCGGGAAGTCCTGCAAAAACCAGTTGCTCACCGTCCTTACGTTCACCGCAAAGCTGAAATGCCTGTTCGGATATGGGCATATACTCAACGCCTTTTGTCTTTTGTTGGGTAAAATTCAAGCGGTAACCGCCATTAAATTCTTCAATCTCTGACCACTTCAATTTTTGTATGTCGCAATGACGGAGTCCAGTTAAGGCAGAAAACAGCGAGGCCCGTTTTAATAATGGGTCGCATGGTGTTTGCGCCAGACGGTTTAGCTCTTCAACCGTCAAATATTCCCTACGGCTCTCCCTTCCTTGAATGCCTTTGACCTTTGCAGAAATATCAACGGTAAGATATCCATCAATAAAAGCCTGCTTCAATGCAGCCTTGAATATTGAGAAATAAGTGGATGCCGTGTTTTGGGAGAGTGTGCCGGTTTTAGTGCCTCCTTGTGGAGCATTGAGAATAAATTGACGAAACGATTCTACAAACTTCATGTCTATATGTGAAAAAGGAATGGCATTATCTTTTGAATAAATTTTCAACAGTTCATATACACGGTTCCAGTTGGATATGATGGAATCGGAACTATGTGCATGACGGGTGCGCTGCACATGGTCAAAGTATTCAATGAAATTGCAACGTGAACGCTCCAACTGCTCAGCCTGTTCTGCATCTGTTTCGGAATAGAGTGAGGCATTGTCGTATTCCTTTTGGCGCAGATTTCTTACTTTGTCGGCATAAATGCACACCTCTTGGTCTAATTGTGACTTGCATTGGATGATACCGTTCAAGTCACGTTTAGGCTTATAGGTGGTTTTGCCGTCCTTATCAGTCCGAGCATTCCGAGATTTATCCCAAATGGGAGTGGTGATGGTGCGGTTGAGATATTCACGCACTCTTTGAGGAGTGGGCTTGTCTGATTGAAAGACCGGATAGGCTTCAACGTACAAATACCATTCCTCACGGTATTCCGACTTACGGAGTTTCACCGAAACACGTGTGTTTGTCAATGCTTTCTTCATTGTTTCGCTCCTTTATACAGGTTATCAATTTCTTTCTTCGGCACGTAAACAAAGTTTCCTATCTGCCGGGTGGGGATAGAGTATTTGCGGATATGAAGATACACCGTGCTGTCGTCCAAGTGATATTTCTTGGCTATCTCACCAATGGTATAACAGTCTTTAGGTTCCAGACTGTAAAGTTTGGCAACGGGCTTTGATTTTGTCAAGGCTTTCTTGCGCAACGGATAGAGCTTCATCAATTCATCCTTGCTGACACGAATTTGTCTTTGGCCAGCATTCACACTTGAAATGCTACCCTTGCGAATCAGGCGATATAAAGTCTCCTTACTGATTCCAAACATGGCATAGGCTTCGGGAACTGTAATATAATCTTTGGACTTAGGTATCTTCTTAACTACTTCATCCAATCGTTGCATCCTCTGTTCTTCATCTTTACGGCGTTTCCACGCAATCTTGGAACATCTTGGAGAACAATACCAAGATTCAATGGTCTTTGCTTTGAACGGTTCTCCGCAGACCTTGCACCTGCGTACTATCTCGAATTTTGCTGCTGGCATATCTATCTTTGAAACATAAATTATTTATTATCAACGCCGACAATATAGG
>NZ_JAMBLP010000046.1:0-6329 GCF_023336985.1 Marseilla massiliensis
AGGTGTGAAGCCGGGCGGGTCAGAAGCGTTGAACGTGATGATAGTACTTGCGCTTTTTATTTCTTCCGTCACTGCATTTCCTTGCGCGTCCACTTTGATGTTTGTTTTGCCTGCCAACGGATTACCATCTACACTTTCCAACTCGACTTTGGTCACACCGGAAAATCCGATACTGAACTTAATGCCGCAACGGAGTTCGGAATCGCCATCATATCCGTTGTCTTTATCTGTCTGGACGGGCGAAACCGCCATTATATTTTCTTTGCCATTCTCTTGAGCGGATACAATAGTACCCGTCACAATGGCCATAGCCATTGCTAAAAATAAATTTCTCATATTTGAAATGAAGTTTTAAGTGTCAGAGATTAGGAACCGTTCTTACTACCCGGAAGCCGACATTGGCATAACCTTGCGCACTATCCCTTACTACATCGGATTTCTCGCTACGGCAGTCATCGCGGTCGGAATCCCAACAGCCTCCTTTGATGATGTATAGGCCATTGGCATCTGTCGATGAAGTCCATTCCCAACAGTTACCCCAAAAATCAATGCCGCCGCAAGCTCCGGTTGCCTGGCTGTAAGCGTCCACCGCCGTCAGTCCGGATTCCACATAGCCGGAGTTCATGGAAACATCCTTGGGCATGTGTCCGGCAGCAAGAATCCACTCCTCGTCTGTCGGAAGACGGTATGTGTGCGAGGCGTCCTGCGCCGTGAGCCAGTCGCAATAGGCGGCAACCTGTGCAATCGGGATGTTTACCGCCGGATAGTTATCTTTCCCTACATCATAGCTGAAATCGGGATTGAAAGCCGCATATTCGGCATTTGTAACAGGAGCATACCCAATGTAGGCATCCTGTTCCGGCACGCCGCGCAGTACCATCCAGGCATCATCGAGGTTGTCATCAGTTCGAGGGTCAATCAGCCTTAGGAACTGCTGTTCCAACCGGATGTCGCGGTTCTCAACCATTTCATCCACTATCTCCTGCATCTCGTCAACAAGGTCGGGAGTAGGAGCTTCCCGTTCCAGTTCCCGAAGTTTGGATTTCTTCCGTGCGACAACTTTGTCATAGCGGATTCCCATTTGCACCATCAGAGCCTGATTGTTCTCCTCCGTCGGGTTCTGTTGGTATTGACGGAGAAGGGCGGTTGTCGTGGCATCCAGTTCTGGGCGTTCTTCTTCCACAAGCGGCGCATCGGGGTCGTCAAACACCAGTTCGCTTTCCACCAAGTCAATCGGGGTTATATAGGAGGCACGTTCCACTGTCTGATGCACGCCAAAATAGTCGGCAACCTGCCCGTCTTTGTAAATGGACAGCCTGTAACCTCCGTAAAGGTCGCAAGGCAAGGTGGATATGAAATAATCTTTCCCGGAAAGGAAACCGGACTCATTAGGGGCATTGAACGTAAGGATATAACTGGTGTCACTCATTTCAGCTACGACCGGAACCCCTTGTTCGTCCCATTTAAGTTTGGCTTTGCCCGACAAGGCATAGCCATCGACACTTTCCAATTCCACTTTCGTTACACCGGACATCTGGAAATTCAGTCTTATACCGCCATAAACCGATTGAAAACACAGCGACTCGGAAATGGAACGGGCTACCGACACAGCCGCAGTTTCATCAAATCCGCTATCCTTTGCCGTCTGAACGGGAGGAACGGATACGGTAACGCCCTCATTGTCGAAAGAAACCATATTACCTTCCGGATAGATGCCGTATAGGGGATTGCTGTCTGTGAAAGTTCTTGATATACCACTTGTAAAGCTCGATATGTTACCCGATTCCTGCGCTTCGGCGAAAGCAGTCTGTCCATCGTGCAGCAACAGGATAGTATCTCCTGCACGCCATTTGTCATACAGCCCGTCTATGAGGGTTGCCACCAAACCGCCTGAAGATAATGCCTGCCCGTCGGAAAATCTGGCGTATTCCAACTCCTCGTTGCTGTCCGAACAAGATACAAGACCGAGCAATGACATAAAACAAACAATAATTCTATTTTTCATTTTTCTATTTGAGTTATTCACATTCTTTTATTTGGTTACACTCACTGACGGGTGTGGCTGAAAATCCAATCAAGACGTTGGGGGGTATAACTGTCCGTGCAAGTCTGAACATGCCCCCAGCCGTTTTCAACATCCATTATGGCTTCTCCTCCTTTTCCTTTCAACCGCTCCACGAAATCAACTACACGCGGGATGGTCATCAGTCTGTCATCGCTCCCCATTACCGTATAAACCGGAGTATTTGCTACACGATCGCTGTCGGCTGTTTCCGGATTGCCGGCAACCGGCATGACGGCGGCGAAAAGACAAGGATAAGCTGAAGACATAAGCCATGCACCAGTACCGCCCATTGAACCTCCAAACTGGTAGATGCGGTGTGCATCCACTTCGCCACGTTTCGTATAGTCCTCTATTATCTGTCTGACGGCTTCATTTGTTTCCACTCCCCATGTGAGCGAGTCCGGACATTGCGGTACAAGCATCACCGCATGGATATTCCTTTCTTTGAGATAACCTGCTATGGTGAATATGGCTTGTTCCTGCATTTGCAGCACATTGTCATTGCCCCGTTTGGGACCGCCATGCATGTAAATTACCAGAATAGGGATTGGCTGTCCGCTTCCGGTTGCAATCACAGCTTTCCTGTACGGGAATGTAACATTCTCGTAAGTCCAGCTTTCAAAAGAAAAAGTGAGGGGTGCAACCGGAGCGGATGCAAGGGAAATCCTGAAGCTCCAAAAGGAACAAACAAGAAGGAACGTGGTTCTCAGGAGGCTGGCATTCTTTTTAGCAAGCCTCATGTCTGTTACTTTTCAGGTGCGTGTTTCCGTCTTTGGCTGCTGCCTCCTCCTGTAATTGCTTGTAAAGCACCTGTTGGTCGGAAGTCAGCACAGCCGCAATGTCTGTTATCAGCTTTTCCATCGCTTCTTTACGCTTTTCTTTGGGATATTTCTGCTTGTAGAAGTCTGCGTAAAGGTCGCGTATCTCGCTTTTCTGGTTGTCTGTCAGCGACAGTTTCTCATCAAGTTTTTGGATGCGTTGCTCGGTACGCTGTTGCGGTGTCATACGCTGGCGGTTGTTGTCTTGTGCTGAAATGGTTTGAACCATAGAAACGGCTATCAGCATAGCCATGATTAACTTTTTCATACGATATAAATTTAATAAGTGAATAGTTTTTATCGGTTTGTCCTCCTACTTCGTTTGGAAAGGCGTTCCATCATCAGCCGTTCCAGCTCATAGACACGTTGGATTTGTTTCTGTGTCAGGAACTCGCTGTAAATGGCATAATATTTTTGCCGCAAGTCCAGTATCTTTTGGCTGTGGGCAAAACGGGCTTTCAACGCCTGCTCGGTTTCTTTGTCGGTCATTTGGTTGTTTGGTTGCTTCGGACGGGAACCGAGAGCCCAAATGTCCCGTTGAAACTGGCAGAAGGTTTCGATAAAACGCTGACTTGTCGTCTCGTCCATTGCCATCTCCTTGGCAATATGCTTAGCCTGTACCTCTGCCAATTGTTCACGGGTGAGGCGCTGCTTGTTGCTCTGCGCTGAAACCGTTCCGCTGAAGGCTGTCAATGAGACAACCAGCAGCAATAGTCTGATTATATTCTTCATATTCTTTATTATTATTCGTTCATAAACAGATCTTCTTGATAAACGGCAAGCATGTAAGCCTGGTCTTCCTGGCTTAGGTTAGCAAATGCCTGTTCCACTTGATAGAAACTATCAGTTGTCCCTTTGTGGAAAAGAGGATTGAACACAAATAACAAGGCTATACTTGCGGCTACCGCCAGAGATGCCGCGAAAACACGCAGGCGGTATGTCTTGCGCTTGTATGTTTGGGAAAGTCCGCCTTGAACTTCTTTCCATATATTTGCTTCCATCTCGTCAAGGAAGCCTTCCGGTGTTTTATAAGGCATACGCTTTCCAATCCGGTTGAAATCAAAATCTTTTTCCATATCCTTAATCTGTGGAGTTCATATACTTTATTATCTTCTCTTTGGCCAAATGTTAGTTGGCTTTCACATTGGCTGCCGTGGAGCCAGTGATGGCGGCTATCTCGTCATATTCCAGTTCATCGTAGTAGCGCAGGTTGAACGCCAGTTGCTGCTTGGTGGGCAATGACAGGATAGCCTTTTGCAGTTTTACTGCTTCCAAATCATTGTAATCCACATATTCGTCGGCTATCAGGTCGCTTACTCCGGCTTCTGGGTCGTCCAATGAAAGCCGCTCGCCACGTCTTCGTTCCAATACACGCAGAGCTTCGTTAGTGGCAATCCGGTAAATCCACGCACAGAACGAACATTCTCCTTTGAACTGCCGGATAGAACGGAATACCCGTACAAAGGTTTCTTGGGCGGCATCCTGCGCGTCATCGTGCGAAACGACCAGACGGCGGATATGCCAATACACTGCCTCTTTGTATTTCGCCATCAGCAACCGGAATCCGTTTTCGACATTTTCTTTCAGGGCTGAAACTATGTCCGTATCATTCAGTACTGCCATAGGAGTCCGGTTCGGTCATAGCCAAACATTCTTCAAAGGTGATACCATCCTAGCTTTGCTCTGTGGCGGTAGTCTGTTCCGCGATAATAACTACCCGATGACGGTGTGGATGATGGCGGTGAGGACGTGTATGTCTATGCACGGCACATGAACTGCACAGCATGACCATTCCGACAATCAAAGTAAATGCACCCCATTTCTTATATCCTTTCATAACCATAACTCCTTTCTCTATTTCCTTAATATATACACTTTCTTTTTCCCTCTTATTACGGCCTCAAGAGGTCTTTCTTTATCAGCTACAAATGCGTCAAGTTCCGCTTTTGCGGCGGCCTTCGACAATTCTGTCATTTTAGCGTATTTCTTAACGGTAAGGTATTCATGATTTTTCAGATATGCCATTGCCATTCTGAAACGCTCTTTTTGGGTGAAGCGGTTACTGACATGGACAGCCACGGCTGGCCTTGAAACAACCGTCACAACACGATACGGACGATGATACTGATGCCAACGCTGTGCATTGGCAGTTCCGCATGAAAGGACAATGACAACTATTGCCATCATCGCTATTTTCTGTCTTCTTGTTGGTCTCATAACATTCAATGTTTAAGTTATACATTTATACTTTCCGTTCCTGCCCGTAAGCTCCTTGAATGGACGTTCTACATAGAAGACCCGGCAAAGAAATGAAAGTAAAATTGGTGATGCAATTTTTGTGAGAAATTTTATTGGTTTTGACCAGCGGGAGGGCGGCAAGCGGTTTTGGTCTACCCAAAACACAAACTTGCTATCCTCCCGTTGGCATTATCTATGACCCCATGCTCTTGACTCTCCTAAACGGCTCAACCGTCTTTTTTACGGATGAGAACAGCCTGCCAAACTGTTCCTTGAACCATTCGCCAATCAGTTGCCCGTTGATGGCTAGTGCAAGTTTAGACCTGTCTTTCGGGTCTTTCACCACTTGGAAGCCAGCCCTTTCGGTCGTGAACTTCCGCCTATGTTCCTCCGAATAGAGTTCGCCCTCGTAGAACAATAGTTTGCCACTAATGAGCGTGGCGGTCTGCCGCTCGTTGAAGTCGACTTTAAGTCAGAACTTCTCCATGTACACCAACTCTTGAAACAGCGGGAACCACTTCTTGGCTTTTTGGATAATGGATTTCAGGAATGACACTTCCTTTTGGTGTTCTGCTTCCTCGTCCGACAATTCCCTGCGGTGCTTGGCTTGCAGTTCCATAAGCTGGCGGTGGTGTTCTTCCTGCTGCCATTGCATTTGCCGTTGCAACAGTTCGATGCTTTCGTCACGTGCGGCAACCTCGCCTTGCAGGGTGCGGTTGTCGTCTTCCAGTCCTTTCAGCTTTCCGCTGCCCAAAAGAGAACCGACCTTTGCCACAAGTGCCGTTTTCGCCTCGGTCTTGGCGACTTCCAACTTCTCCGGCTTGATTTCTTTCCTGACTTCGTCAAGCTGCCGTTCCGCCTGCCGCTGTTCGGTTTGTAGTTGTTGCACGTTGGCTTCAAGCTCTCCTGTCTGCCGTTTAAGGTCACGGTAGTATTGGGCGGTGGTGGTATGCCGTGCTTCTGACCCCCGTATGTCACGCTGCAAGCCGTATTTCGCCATTGCTATGGCGTAGCTGTCGTGGTATGCGATAAGCCTTTCACGGCTTTCCTATGTGACCAAAGTCGAGTTGGAAAGTGTAGATGGTAATCCGTTGGCAGGCAAAACAAACATCAAAGTGGACGCGCAAGGAAATGCTGTGACGGAAGAAATAAAAAGCGCAAGTACTATCATCACGTTCAACGCTTCTGACCCGTCCGGCTTCACACCC
>NZ_JAMBLP010000047.1:0-6145 GCF_023336985.1 Marseilla massiliensis
TTCGCTAATCACCAAATTTACAAATAGTTATAATTCATAGAACTCACGTTAATTACTTGATTGCTCCAGATAGCTTCTTAGCTACCTTTAGCAAATACGTTATTGCCTCAAGGGTTAAGACGGTGAGGGTGATATGTTTTTATTTAATCGTCCTCGTCGATTTCGTCCTCATCATCGTCCTCATCGTCAGAGGAAGAGAACTTGTTGTAGATTGCTTTTGCCGCTCCCGCGACGATTATTACATTCGCGGCTGTTTCTACGGCTTTTAAAATTGGTTTGATTTTCATTGTGTTTATTATTAGTTTTATTATATGTTATTTCTTTCATATATAAGGGTTTCATTACTATTTCAGAATTTCGAAAAAGAAGATGGAATACCACTTTTACATGATATTCCAGTTCTTTCCCAGACTCTTCAATCTACCAGTTTCATCTACTTCTTAAGAGTGGGTCTCGTAAGTCAAATGCAAACATCTGGGAGGGATCGATAACTCTTCGCTATCAATCCGGGCATATATTTCTCATATATGCAGTTTTATTAGAATAAGAATTTTGTGATAACTCCTATTCATTCACATATAAGGGTTTGAGGCGAAATGGGGAATGAAAAAAAGACAGCCCGAAAGCTGTCTCTATCAAGGTTTCTGTGGCGATGTTTATGTTTGACGGCATATAGTCTTTGCCGGATTGAGTAAAATCACTATCTTTGCGTTCAAATCATCATAGTTGAATTATGGAAGACTTAAATCGACTTAAAGTAGTTCTCGTTGAAAAGAAAAAGACTAGTAGATGGCTGGCGGCGGAACTGGGCAAGAATCCGTCCACTGTCTCAAAGTGGTGTACCAACGTAAGCCAACCAGATCTTCAGACTTTAAAACAAATTGCAGAATTACTTGACGTATCGATGGCTGAACTTTTAATTTTAAAACAAACAATATGTGCAGGTTGATGATAAACACTTACAAAATACCCGGTGCAGTGAAGCTATTCAGATATGATATTGAATGTCCACCGGATAATTGGAATACAGATTTCAAGAATAAAGAGTATGTTTATTCTGATGACTGTGAAGACTTACGCATAAAGAATAGAATAGGAGCATTCTATTTTTTCGAGAATAAAGCGACAGCCTATAGCACAGGTTGCCTTGCTGCCCAAAATAATGGTTGTAATAAAATTTGGCTGACGGAAACTTCGATAATACAAAAAATTCAATTACTGGATTTATCCCAATTTGAGAATATCTCATCCTTACTCCTGTCCTTTGATGAACTCGGATTTGATATATTAACAGATAAGTTTCATAAATTCAGTTCTATAGGAGTGTGTAGAAATCTTTGTGAATTGAGACCTTTAATTGATAAACTCCGTCTAATTAGTACTAAACGACAAAAAACGTTCGAAGAAGATTGTGAAATCTTAAATCTGTCCACAGAAATCGGAAATTTCTTTTATGGGAATCATCGTATTGATTACTTCGGGCAACTACTCACTGACTTTACCAATGGTGAGTATTTTAAGGAAATGCTCTTATCCCGAGGATATGACGGGTATATATTCCGTGAAAGTCATGATGCTCCTACATACTGCATTCTTAATTCTGAGGTCTTGGCCAATCCTATTCATCAAGAAATTGAATTAAACAATTAATGATACACAGTACCTATCATAACAAAGACACTTACGAGGATCCGAAGACATCGTCTGTTTTCGAGACGATGCTCATGCTTCCGGATGAACTGTTCTGGAGCGTACTGAGTGAGGCGTGTTTTGATAATGAAAATTTGCCATTGGTTGCCGGTCAGATTGAAGATTATGAGTTCTGGCCTCATTGGGATTCAACCGGCATTGGAAACTCCACGCTCGTAGAACCGGATGTTTTTATTCGCTTTCAGGCATTAGATGTTATCATAGAGGCGAAGTATCGCGACAATGGCGGTCAGTATAGCCAGCAGTGGGAAAAAGAAATTATAGCCTATTGGAACGAATATGGCGATGATAAGCCTGTTTACTTTATTGCTGTAGGAGGAAACGCAGAAAAGGCTACCGAAGCAGTGTCAGTGGCTAAGGATGTGTATGTCAATAAATGCACATGGCTATCGCTACTCATTCAGATTACGAAGTTGCGCGATGAATACGAAAGACTACCCATGATAACAACTGACCTGTCTTCTGTCATTCGGTTGCTAAACCTGATAGAGCTGGCTTTCAACGTTCACGGGGTTTATAATATCCGTTGGTTTGACGAAATCGCCACCAGTAAGCCACTCATTTCATCCGATTCCATAATGACCTTCAAAACTTATTTCAAATGAACAAAGAACTAGATAACGCATTCATTGATGTGAGAAATGCATTCAGACTCTTAGCCCGATACCAGTCCCGGGTGCTTGACATCGTAAATTATATACGGGAGCAAACTCCATATACCGATATGTGGGGATTGAGACGTTATTGCAATGTCATATCTACTCGTAAAAATTGTCCGGGGGATAACTATGCCAATCTAAACGTCCATCGCGATATGTGGTCTTGGGATTTTCTTTACAATTATCTATTTGAGTATTATTTCGGAGAAGCAAAATTTGGACTTAAAACTATCGAAATGTCAGTGATTCAAGTTTCCGATGATGGATATTATAAATCAATGGCCAATAATCCATCACCCACAGATATATCCACATTCCTCCCTTCTGATGAATCTAACTCATATTTGATATTCACCGCAGGATGGAAAGCTTGGCTATGTGATAATACGGAAGATGATTACAATAGATTTCTACACAAATTTCTCCATGGATCTAAAGATTTGTGTGTCTATATCGATGAAAAAGAGCATTGGGCTATAACAAAGCGATATCCTATGCAGCGTTTTTCCTCCCAAAAAGAGGCAGATAAGGTATTAACTGATTTCGGGAAAATTGTAATGGATCATGCCAGAATTGACCTTTTCAAGAACAAATAATCTAACCATATAGAGTTTGATGATCAAAGGAAGCATTAAAGATCGAATGGAGTATGAAGACTATATCCGTAGCCTTAAAGATACCATACGTTTCCCATTTTTGTCGATATATCAGGAAAGTCAGAAGATTATCCGATACTACTGGATTAAGAAGACGAAGGAAAACAGAGAATTCGAGTCTAATGAAATTCAGGTTCTTCATCTGATGTCATTGATTGGCACCGCAGTTCGTATTGGAGGTCTGATATACGCTTGGTGGTGGGAAGAATATATTCCTGAAATAATATTCGCATTGCCCCAATCTAAAGCGGATTGGTTTGTCCCGGTAGAGGATATGGCAAAGACGTTTATGGATATTCCAACAAAAACAGTAGAAGCCGCACTCTTTAAGGCCAAAGCACCGCGTGATGTCATTCACAACTCATTAAAGGCGCAACGGGAGGATGATATTGATGCGTTTGTTGAACAGTTATCTGTAATCCCCATAGATGAGATTTTTGGAGCGTTTAAATTGATCAACGCTTACAACCAGCAGAGCCAAGTCTTTTCACAGATTTCATTATTTGACAAAAATACTGAGCGGAAGACACTTTATTCCGTTGTAGATGCCTTCAAAACTTTAAATCCGGAAGGCTCGGCTTATGTCAAAACTTTAAGTGATAAAGTCTCTGAATTGGCTAAGTCTATTGAATTGGATGACCAAGATGTCGTAAATAATCCTGAACCATATATATTTTCTATTTGTATCGGTGTTCAGCTTGCGAGTGAGGTTTTCAAAGACAACCTCGGCTCGTCCGATCCGATTGCGAAAGTCATGCAGGAGATTACAGAGGAATCGTCATTTCAGAAAATCTACTATCGGTATGTTCAGTTTCCAAGAGACGCGGAACGTTGTATGGCATTTTGCGGAAAGCTAATACATTGGTTAAATGATAATTTAGGAATTGATATATCTGCGGATGATTTAGATATTGAGACTTCTAATTCGGGTAATATAAGACCAATAATATCTTCCAACACACAACGTTTGGATTTTCCAACACGATTTATCAACGAGACTGCGCCATCTCAAATCTATGCACAAGAGCGAGAGCCGATACTCACAGAGATTTTTAAGATCTACGGTTCTTATTTCGAGAATATGAGTTGTGAAGACTTCCTGTACTTGTTTGGAGCCACAAGTAAAATCCCGTTGACATATAATCCACCTTACTACTGGTCAGGAGATGAATCAACTCTAAAAGCTATCCTGAAAGTCTTCTATACTCGACAACCACGACTCTTGAAGCACCTGATACTTCATTCATCTGATAAGGCAACAGGCGCGACTACTCACGATTGGGGTAAAAATAAAAACCACGTGGACTATAAAGATGTGGAAAATAGCATCATCGGAATTATAAAGAGAGTTACCGGAAAGGAATTAAAAGAATTATAAGAAGATAATATGCTTAAGAAACCATTATTGAAGAATGCTGCCACAATAAATAAGGCTACCATTCCAGAAAGTATGATGAATTTGTTGTCTCCTGCAATGATTGCCCACCTTGAAAAGGAAGGTGCCAAGGAAATGGGAACGGATAATATGGCGGTAGGCGAATGGTTCGTGATAGAGCGATATTTGCCCGGAGGCTATCATAAGTTTGCTACAGATGGTTCGCGATCTGAGTTATCTGTATTCAGAATGGCTGGAGGATGCAATCATCTACATGCGTTCGGAAATCCCGGTGCTGAGAAAAGCGAGGATTACGATTCTCTTTCCGACGAGGATATCCTATATCTCCCTGATGAGTTTGGCGAAGCCGTTGAGATAATTGAGCAGAAGTATATGGGTAAGAAGCTCCGTGTTGTTGCTCGCAGCGCAGATGGAATGGATCAATATGGTCATCGCTACTATCTCTTCGCGGTCGAATGACTTAATTTACTATGCGTATCATCACCATTTATTTAAGAGATTATGATAGATAATCCTGAGAATTTTTTGGATATTGTAAGAACTACCATATTTGAGCGAAGTCAAGATTTTCAAAAGCAGCACTCCAATGAGTTTAAGAATGTTTTGAGGTGCTGTGAGTTAGACTATTTGACGCAATTAAAAAGCCATGGGGTAGATGAAAGCTCTATCGTTTTTTCAGTTGCGAAAAATACTTGGGATAAGATTATCACTGCGGTTTCCTCCAGCCTTTCCGGGCGAAGGTCTAGAGCCTACACGCAGCTAAAGAATATTCTTAATGACGTATTTTGCGAAGATCTCATTTATACTCACGATAAATGGAGCGCTTTGTATAGAATGAGGGTATGCTCTTTAAGAAAGGATGTTCCCAGAACGGAAATATTCCATATACCATTCAGCATGATTCGAAATATCAAAACTCAAAGATATAGTACCCCCGGCTATCCATGTCTTTACTTAGCGAAAAGTATATACGGTAGTTGGGAAGAAATGCACCGCCCACCTATTGAATCGACCTTAGTATCACAGTTTACTTCAAGGGAAAACTTTCGAGTTTTAGATCTGAGAATACCTTCTGTTGAAAAATTCACTGAATGCGAAAGTCTTTATCTTAAATATCTTCCTGTTATTATCGCATGTACTATCCCAGTACGGAATGCTGATGATGTATTTAAGCCGGAATACATTATTCCACAATTTGTTCTTGAGTGGTCAATAGAAAAGGGGCCATCACATAAGCTTATGGGAGTTATATATACCTCAGCTTTCTACAATAGAGAGTTCTTTGAACTTGATTATGAATGGGAAAATATAGCGATACCGGTTCAGAAGTTATCAACCAAAGATAACTATTGTCCAGTTTTGGCCTCAATGTTTGAAGTGACTAAGCCCACTTGCTACGAATATGAGGTGATGTTGGGAAATTTGCGGCTATATGGCCCTCTTGATGAATACAACGAGGTCCACCCAGAAGATAAAATAGACAAGACAGCTTATCGTATGTCCTCCTTTAATCTATTGGAAGGTGTCCTATCTTACAAAGAGAGGGATCTTATCTATAGGGATATGCGGATATAATCTCAACTTTACATTGTACGTTCCGTCAACCTTCTGCTCTTCATTCTTAATTTCTGCCTTGATTGTCAGCATTTTACACGCATTTTAATTAGTCAACAATTAGTCAACAAACAACACAAATGGCATATAAAAGGGGTCAGTCCGGAAAT
>NZ_JAMBLP010000048.1:0-5831 GCF_023336985.1 Marseilla massiliensis
GACTTCAGGGCTGTTTCCTTAACGCTGGGTTACAAGCTGAACAGCAAGGACGACACTTCGCACAGCCATAGCGATGCGGACAAGGAGGTCAAGCGGTTGTAATTGATTGAACGTCGGGCATGGGATTTTTTTACTGCATATAGCAATGAACTCATTCAAGTTTTTCGGAAAAAGTTTGAATGAGTTCAATAAATTGCTGCCATGCCGACAGGCTGCCCCGTGACACTGCCGCAAGGCCCGTTTTGCAAGGTGCTACGGGCGGTTTTGCCTGCCGTTACGGCCCCCGTTATTATTAGGAGTTAGAAGGAGTTAGAAGAAGTTAGAAGGAGTTAGAAGAAGTTAGAAGGAGTTATCACTCGCTGCGCTCGTTTATGGAGTTAGAAGACATTACCCACAAAAGCTATTGTCCTCTAATTCCTACTAACTCCTACAAACTCCTACTAATTCCTACTAACTCCTATTCTACCTCCTTCTACCTTCCTCTACCTCCTTCTGCCTCCTTCTAACCATAGTCTTTATTCTTGCAATGTGTCTATATGGTGGTCAACTGGCATTAGTATATATAAATACTAATGCAGTTGACACCAGCCACATTGACAAAACAGTTTCACAGTGGGCTTTGCGACGGTTGCGAGAAAACAAGCATTAGTTTGCTGAAAGTCGGAATTTATGTCCGTATAGTCGGAGCAATATGGTCTAAACACAAAAACACTTGTTTTTCACGTAATGATTTTGTATATTTGTTGCATCATGCCGCGTGGCCGGTTCGCCCGGCGCAAAGCCGCCCAGTATGGCGGCGCCCCGTTCCGGCCCTGCGGCCCCTACCATTACAGCCTAAACAACCTAAACAGCCAGAAATGAAAGAACCCCTTGCAATGGCGGCGTGCATGGCCCCGTGCCATGGCCCGCATCCCAACCACACGCCGGCCTGCCCATTGGCAGGCATGGCCAAATCGGCCGCCGGTGCAGCCGGCCCTTTGTGCCGCCGCCGCCACGGGCCGCCCGGCAGCAGTGCCCGCGGGGCCGGCATAAGCATGGCGTACCCCTGTGTTATTATACGTTAACCGTGCAGAATTAGTCTGTGGCGGATATTGGGAATTTACAAAATAAACGTTATATTTGCAAGAAAGAACAATTAGTATGCAACGGATATGTGATTTCGATACGCTTACGGGCAGCCTGCGCTCGCTGCCCACACGCAAGAGGGTGGCTGTGGTCTGCCCAGGAGACTCGCATACGGAGTACGTGATACGTCGTGCGCTGGAAGAGCAGACAGCCGACTTCCTGCTTGTTGACGGCGGGCTCACCCGCTGGAACATCGGCGAGGTGTGCCGCCTGTATCCAGGCCGCGTCGAGGTGCGCCCTGCGGCCACCCCCGACGACGCCGCCCGCATGGCGGTCGAGATGGTGCGCGAGGGCCACGCTGACGTGCTCATGAAGGGCAGCATCAACACCGACAACCTGCTGCGCGCCGTGCTCGACAAGGAGCGCGGCCTGCTGGAGCACGGCCGCGTGATGAGCCACGTGACGGCCATCGAGGCCCCCGGCTACTCAAAGCTGCTGTTTGCCACCGACGTGGCCGTGATACCGCGGCCCACGCTCGACCAATTTGACGCCATGCTGCGCTACGCCGTGTCGGTTTGCCGCAGCCTGGGCATGGCCGTGCCCCGTGTGGCCCTGCTGCACTGCACGGAGAAGGTGAGCGAGAAGTTTCCCCATACGCTGAGCTACGAGGAGCTGAAGCGCCGGGCCCGCGAGGGGGCCTACGGCGACGTGTTCGTAGACGGCCCCATGGACGTAAAGACCGCGTGCGACCCAGAGAGCGGCGAGCTCAAGGGCATCAAGTCGCCCGTTTGCGGAAATGCCGACGTGCTGGTGTTCCCCAACATCGAGTCGGGCAACACGTTCTACAAGACCATGTCGCTCTTCGGGCGGGCGCGCATGGCCGGGATGCTGTGCGGCACGACGGCACCCGTGGTGGTGGCCTCGAGGGCCGACACCGGTGATTCGAAATACACGAGCCTTGCGCTGGCATGCCTGGCCTCGGCTGAGTAAAAACACATAAAGTTGCACAGATTATGAAGATATTGGTAATCAATCCGGGTTCCACATCGACGAAGATGGCCATCTTCGACGACGACAAGCAGGTGTGGACGGCAGGCGCCCATCACCCGGTGGGCGAGTTGGCACGCTTTGAGCATGTGGCCGACCAGTATGAATATCGCCGTGACTTCGTCATAGGCAGGCTTGAGAAGGCCGACATACCGCTGCGCTTCGACGCAGTGATAGGGCGCGGCGGACTGCTGCACCCGCTGCGCGGCGGGGTCTACACCGTCAACGAGCGCATGAAGCACGACCTGCGCCACGCCACCATGGAGCATGCCTGCAACCTGGGCGCCCTCATAGCTGCCGAGCTGGCCGAGAGGTGCGGGTGCCCTGCATATACGGCCGACCCGGTGGTGGTCGACGAGATGCGCCCCGAGGCGCGCATCAGCGGGCTGCCATGCCTGGAGCGCCGCTCGGTGTTCCACGCCCTCAACCAGAAGGCCGTGTCGCGCCGCTACGCCGCGTCGATAGGCCGCCGTTATGAAGACCTGCGCCTCATCGTGGCCCACATGGGCGGCGGCATCTCGGTGGGGGCCCACTGCCTGGGCCGCGTCATCGACGTAAACAATGCCCTGGGCGGCGAAGGCCCGTTCACGCCCGAGCGCTGCGGCACGCTGCCGGCCATGCAGCTGGTTGAGCTGTGCTACAGCGGCAAGTACACCCTGCGCCAGATGAAACGCATGATATGCGGCAAGGGCGGCCTGGCGGCCTGGCTGGGCAGCAACGACATGATTGGCCTCTCGGCCCGCGCCGAGGCCGGCGAGGAGCCCTATGCCACTGTGGTGGGGGCTATGATGTATACCGTGGCCAAGGAGATAGGCTCGATGTATGTAGCGCTGGGCGGCAAGGTCGACGCCATCATCGTCACCGGCGGCATAGCCCACGACACCTACTGCGTAGACCGCCTGCGCCCGCAGGTGGAATACATGGCTCCGGTGGTGGTGATGCCCGGCGAGAACGAGATGCTGTCGCTGGCCTTCAACGCCCTGGGCGCCTTGCGCGGTGAGCTTGAACTGATGGAATATACGGGCGACGACTGCCGAGAAGGCATCGTGTCGCCTGTGGCTATAGATTGAGGCCCGGCGCGCGACGCGCCACGGCCGGTTATTGTTTTTTCATACCTCAGCAGTCCTGTCCGCGGCCATGTCCGGCCTGCGGGCAGGACATTTGTTTGCCCGGGCCGCGCCGCCGTTTCGCCATCAGCGCGGCTCACGACTTAACCAATAGACATTGGGGATTATTAGGAGTTAAGACAATAGTTTTTGGGTTTATTTTGGAGGCGGGAGGCAGTAGACAGGAGTACAGACAATAGTTATGGAAACATGGGAGCTTTGCTGGCATGGGGAAAGTGTTGCATGAAGACAGTCAAATACTATTGTCTGTACTCCTGTACTCCTGTACTCCTGTACTCCCGTACTCCCGTACTCCTGAAAACGCCTCATGGATTTATTTGGTGAGCCATTTTAGCGCCATTTGCGCTTGCTGCCGAAGCGGTAGCCCACGCCGAGCATCAGGTAGTTGGGTTTCTGGAAGTCGTAGAGGCTGTAGCCTATGTGCAGGAACGAGTTGCGCAGCACGTCGACCTTGAGGGCCAGTATCTCGTAGGTGCCGCTGAAGTCGCCGCCGGCCCCGATTATGTTCTTGCCCACGCCGAAGTCGATGGTGAAGTAGGGCATCACAAACTCGACCCTTGCCGACAGTCCCGCCGCCATCTGCCGCGAGGGCTTGGGCTGGCGCACGTTCTCGGCCGTGGGCACGTCGCCCTCGAAGTAAATGTTGGCGCTGTTGTCGTAGACGGCGTCGAGCGACAGCCCCGCGTTGAGCCAGTGGTTGATGTTGTAGAGCGGGGTGAAGTTGATGCCCGCCACACCGTAGGTGCCCGGCACGGCATAGAGCGTGGCGCCGTCGCCCACAGCCACCCCACGCCTGCGCCACGCCCCGAACACCACCAGGTCGTAGCTCATGTGGCGCCTGAAGCGCGGCATGGGCCCCGCCGGTTGGCGCCCGGGGCTGCGCCCGAAGTAGAACGCCGCCGAGAGCCTTGCCGCCAGAGTGTTGAGTCCGAGGTTGGGGTAGGCCGTGTTGCCATTGGAGTAGTGGGAGGCCGACACCCCGGCGCTCACGTCGAGCCACGTCGCCGGGCTGTAGCTCAGGTAGATGTCGGCGTCGAGGTAGGCCGTGGCGCGCGAGCCTATGATGTGGTTGTCGGGGTTGGTCTCGCTGTCGTAGGGGTGCCAGCCCATGGCCAGGCCCAGGTTCCACTCGTAGTTGAGCGACAGTCGGCGCCCAATGGAGGCTATGCGCGCCCCCTGGAAGATGAACACCGACACGGGGTTGCCCAGCTGAGGGTTGAAGCGGTGGAAGCCCACGCCCACGCCCTGGTAGGCCCCGGGGTATATGCGCGACTGCATGCTGCCCACGGGTGCCATGAAGGCATACTTAAGCCTCACGGCCGAGGCGTGGTTCATTATGCGCCGCTCGGCATTGCCCCCGTTGAGGTAGCTGTCGGTGTGGAATATGCCCCCGGTGGCATAGTCGGCCTCCACCCTGTGAACCACGCGAGAGCTGCTGCCGGTGACGGCAGTGTCGGCCTGCTCGGCCGCCGCGGCAGTGCAGGGCGTAGCCACAGCCATGGCCGCAGCCATGATGGTGGGCAGGAGGGTGTGGAAAACGCTGGGCATATCGCCTGCAAAGTTAATGCTTATTGGTGTAAAAGCGAAATTATGATGCCTGTTTGTTGCCCGCGTCTCGCCCGGTTTGGAATGGGGTATCATTAAAAATGCTTAAATAAACACTTAAATCGAACAGTCTGTTGGTAAAAACCTTATATTTGTGATATGCAATCAGCAAGATTTCATCAAGGAAAATTACTAAAGCCTATTAACCTTTAAAATAAGAAAGTTATGAAGAAAAATTTATTACTCACAATCGCACTCAGTTGCACGGTCGCATTGGCAAATGCCCAAATGAGAGTAAGCGGCAACGGCAATGTTACGTTGCAGTCGACAGACGTGGTAGGCAGCCTTCGTGTCTCTGGCGGGATAGACGGCATGGTTATCGGTGATGGGGCTGAGCCCGCCATAGGCAATGACTCCGAAACGGCCCATGACAAACTGTCCGCGCTCACCGCCGTGCCTTTCTACAAGTCTGTGCCGGCAGGCCAGGCAAAATCCCTGCCGCTCGGCTCTTTCGAGGCACAGAGTCTTTCAAAATTGCATTACGCCCTGTCGGCCGAGCAGCTTGGGGCAGTCTATCCGGACTTGGTGTATGTCAGGGAAAACTTTATTTTATCAACTGTTGGCTTGGGTTGGATTGTCGAGGCAGATGTGTCTGCCTGCTGAAGAGCATTGTTGGGCAGTGTGACGAAGCAGCCAGGCAAATATGACCGAAGAGACACTCAAGCCGGCAGAGCTGAACAAGGCGACTTTGATAGAATCAAGGCAGCCACTGAATTTGCAGTGAACCATTAAATGACAAGAAAGAGAAAATAATGCTAACCAATAAATGCGATAGTTATGAAACGATTGTTAGTTTATGCAATAGCCGTCATTGTTTCCTCCCAGTGCCTTTGGGCCGGATCAGACGGCATGAAAGTCAGCGTTCACGTCGACGGCAGCTGCCTTGAAGACCTGCTCACCGATGAGCAGAAGGCCGGTGTCACCAACCTGAAGATAACCGGCTGCCTCGCCGAAGAAGACTATGCCTACCTGCGCAACTCGCTTTTC
>NZ_JAMBLP010000049.1:0-4206 GCF_023336985.1 Marseilla massiliensis
ATTTAATGTTTCGCCACGGTTAATGAGCCATACGACGCCACCGTCACAGGGCGCAGCTACTGCCTCTGCCGCCTTTCGGCAAGCTCTGACTGCATTTTCTCGTTAAACTGCTTTGTTATCGGATAGTAGCAAACTGCCACGACGCCTATGCAGAAAAGCAAGGCTGGTATGATGCTCGAAGCAATCTGTATGCCAGAAACGGCGTCGGCACTCTGAACGGTAGAACCGCCAGACCGGAAGCCGAACATCGAGAGGACAAGCCCGGCAAAGGCCCCTCCGAGTCCGAGGCCTGACTTTAGGGCAAACACCACGCCGGAGAAGCACAGTCCCGTGGCACGGCGGTGGTTGACATACTCTATATGGTCGGCCACGTCGCCAATCATTGCCCAAAGCAGCGGAACCGTAGGGGCGTAAGCCAGCGACTTGAGCACGCACAGCACAAACATGAAGCGGACATCTGAAGGTTGCGGCAAATAGAACATGGCCGTGAATACTGCCGTGAGCGAGAGGCAGACGATGAAGGTTTTCTTCTTGCCGTATCTGTTTGCCAGAAAGGCCGAAAGGGTTATCACACCTATGAATTGAACGATGGCCCCAACCATGTTGAACAGAGAGAAGCCTATGGCATAAGCGTCCGACTCGCTGTGGGACACGAGGTTGAAGGCTTCGAGCAGCGAGCGCCACCCAACGCCACCGCCTGCGGAAGCCACCAGTCCGATATCGTCGATGAAGGCGTAGAGGGCGCCCTGGTCGACATACGACTGGAAATAAAAGCTCATGGCAGAGCCCCACATGGCAAGCGTGATGAAGACAAACAGGGTGAGCACGAACATTGAGCGCCACGACACGCTGGCGACAAGTTCACGCACATCCTCGCGTATGTTGGTCTTCTGATGGGGCGGCGGCGCTATGCGCTCACGGGCAGACAAGAAAGTGACGATGAAGCACACCAGGCACACTGCGGCAAAAAGGCCGATGGTGCAGAGCCAGCCGTGGCGGTCGTCACCGCCGCCAAACTTTGACACGAGCGGAAGGGTGAGGCCCTGTACGACAAACAGGGCAATGGTGCTGCCCACAAACCGTATGCTGGTGATGCTGGTGCGCTCGCGTATGTCGCCCGTCATCACTCCGCCCAACGATGAATAGGGCGTGTTGTTAAACGAATACATTGTCATGAGCAGCACATAGCTCACGGTGGCATAAACCGCCACCAACCACTTGTCTTCTATGCCGGGATTCCAGAATGCCAGCACATAGAACACGCAAAAAGGCACCGACGTCCATAGCACCCACGGACGGTACTTGCCCCATCTGGTTTCGGTGCGGTCGGTGATGATTCCGACGGCTGGATCGACAAAGGCGTCGGCAATGCGAGCCACAAGCAACACACTGCCGGCAATGGCACCGTCAAGCCCGAAGATGTCGGTATAAAACTTCAGCTGGAATATCATCATCATCTGGAATACCAGATTGGCGGCCACGTCGCCCAATGAATAGCCAACCTTCTCACGCAGTGTGATTTTGGAGTCTGTCATTATTACACGTCAAAAGTTTAAATTATCTGCATGCAAAATTAACAAAAACCTTATTGTCTTATTTCTCCTCATGTTGCATAGACTTCGCTTGGCGTTTCATCATGGAATAATCATGCCGTAAATCGCTTCTGGCAATGCCTGTACACAAAAGAAAGGACACGCGCCAAGCACACCCCCACCCCACATCTTATGATATATAAGCCGCTGCCCCACCGGCGGCATTGGCATAATGCGGTTGCGCGGCCTGCATGAGCCGACTGCATACGGCCTCTGCCACAACGCCACCGTCCGAATAGCCCCATGGGCAACAAAGGGAGTCCCTCTGCATGTATATCACACCAGCCCCAATCCAAACAAACAGATGGCACAGGAATGCTAACGTGCAACGGACACGCTGTCTAAAACAAAAGAATCATGCTATGTGAACGCCAGGCCGCGTGTGCCAAAATGGCAGTCGGCAGATAGCATGGCATACTATGCCCTACGTTTGGCACGTGCTTTGCTACACTTTAAGCGGATTGCAATGCAGTCCACAACATAAAATCACTTAACAAGAATAATAATAAAAAGAATAAAGATATGGGAAAGATTATTGGAATTGACTTGGGTACAACAAACTCATGTGTTGCCGTCTTCGAAGGCAACGAACCTGTAGTGATAGCTAACAGCGAAGGCAAGCGCACCACCCCGTCTGTAATCGGTTTCGTAGAAGGCGGCGAGCGCAAGGTGGGCGACCCCGCCAAGCGCCAGGCCATCACCAACCCGAAGAACACAGTATACAGCATCAAGCGCTTCATGGGTGAGACATGGGCACAATGCGAAAAGGAGGTGAGCCGCGTGCCGTTTACCGTTGTCAATGAAGGCGGATATCCCCGTGTAGACATCGACGGCCGTAAGTATACCCCACAGGAAATATCGGCCATGGTTCTGCAGAAGATGAAGAAAACCGCCGAGGACTACCTCGGACAGGAAGTGACCGACGCTGTAATCACCGTTCCGGCATACTTCTCTGACTCACAGCGCCAGGCCACAAAAGAGGCAGGCCAGATTGCCGGACTCAATGTGCGCCGTATTGTCAACGAGCCTACGGCTGCCGCATTGGCCTACGGCGTTGACAAGGCAAACAAGGACATGAAGATTGCTGTATTCGACCTCGGTGGCGGTACATTCGATATCTCTATCCTGGAGTTTGGTGGCGGTGTGTTTGAGGTGCTCTCTACCAATGGTGACACTCACCTCGGTGGTGACGACTTCGACCAGGTAATCATCGACTGGCTGGTACAGGAGTTCAAGAACGACGAAGGTGCCGACCTCACAACCGACCCGATGGCAATGCAACGCCTGAAGGAAGCTGCAGAGAAGGCAAAGATAGAGTTGTCAAGCTCTACTTCTACGGAAATCAACCTGCCGTATATCATGCCGGTAGGCGGTGTTCCAAAGCACTTGGTAAAGACGCTTACACGCGCAAAGTTCGAGCAATTGGCCCACAGCCTCATCCAGGCTTGCCTCGTGCCATGCCAGAACGCCATACGCGACGCCAAGCTGACAACTGCCGACATTGACGAAGTAATACTCGTAGGTGGCTCAAGCCGTATACCCGCCGTGCAGACACTGGTTAAGAACTATTTCGGAAAAGAGCCGTCAAAGGGTGTAAACCCCGACGAGGTTGTGGCTGTTGGCGCTGCCATACAGGGTGCCATCCTCAACAAGGAAGGCGGTGTGGGCGACATTGTATTGCTCGACGTTACTCCGCTGACGCTCGGTATCGAGACAATGGGCGGCGTGATGACCAAGCTCATCGAAGCCAACACTACCATACCGTGCAAGAAGAGCGAGGTGTTCTCTACAGCCGCCGACAACCAGACAGAAGTGACAATCCACGTGTTGCAGGGTGAGCGCCCCATGGCTGCACAGAACAAGAGCATAGGCCAGTTTAACCTGACAGGCATCGCACCGGCTCGCCGTGGCGTTCCGCAGATCGAGGTAACATTCGATATCGATGCTAACGGCATTCTGAAGGTGTCGGCAAAGGATAAGGCAACTGGCAAGGAACAGGCTATCCGCATAGAAGCTTCGTCTGGCCTGAGCAAGGAGGAGATTGAGCGCATGAAGGCTGAAGCCGAGCAGAACGCAGAGAATGACAAGAAGGAGCGTGAGCGCGTCGACAAGATGAATCAGGCTGACTCTATGATTTTCACCACAGAGAACTTCCTGAAAGATAACGGCGACAAGATACCAGCCGACCAGAAAGCTCCCGTGGAGAGCGCACTGCAACAGTTGAAAGACGCCCACAAGAGCGGCGACATCACGGCCATCGACAACGCCATCAACAACTTGAACACCGTAATGCAAGCCGCAAGCGCTCAGATGTACCAAAACGCTGGCGCACAGCCTAATGCAGGAAACCAGCAAGCCGGCGGCCAACAGGCTCAAGACAGCAACTCAAAAACCGACGACAACATACAAGACGCCGATTTTGAGGAAGTGAAGTAAGTATCGGTAAACAACGATAACTATCAATAGTAAGATAGGGTGTAACTCAATGAGTTGCACCCTATTTTTGTTTTTAACACTTTCTGATAGATTTGCTTGTTTCTCGGATTTTTATTGTATATTTGTACCATATTTGTACCGACACTTAAAAGTAGATAATGTGACACTTAATATATTG
>NZ_JAMBLP010000050.1:0-3249 GCF_023336985.1 Marseilla massiliensis
GGGCGAACGATCTTTGACATACTGTATACAAGACAAGCAACAAGCAAGGCCGGCAGCCACTTAGTGTGGCCGCCGGGAAAGCGCAATCCCGCACATGTTGCGGGAATGAGTCGAAATTGAAGAAGGGCGCATGGTGGATGCCTAGGCTCAAGGAGGCGATGAAGGACGTGGGAAGCTGCGATAATCTGCGGTTAGGCGCAACCGGCCATTGACCCGCAGGTCTCCGAATGGGACAACCCGCCGCCGAAAGGCGGCATCACGCAGTGAGCGTGAGGCGAACGCGGGGAACTGAAACATCTTAGTACCCGCAGGAAGAGAAAACAACAGTGATTCCCCCAGTAGTGGCGAGCGACCGGGGAAGAGCCCAAACCGTCGGCGTTTCGGCGCCGTCGGGGTAGTAGGGCCGCAATGTCGCACAAGCACCGTTAAGCGGAACGGACTGGAACGTCCGGCCATAGCGGGTGAAAGCCCCTTACGCGCCGTCGGTGCTGGCGTAGCGGTTCCCTGAGTAGCGCGGGGCACGAGAAACCCTGTGCGAATCCGCCGGGACCATCCGGCAAGGCTAAATACTCCCTTGAGACCGATAGTGAACAAGTACCGTGAGGGAAAGGTGGGAAGCACCCCGTCGAGGGGAGTGAAACAGACCCTGAAACCATGCGCCTACAAGCGGTCGGAGCACGCTTATGCGTGTGACGGCGTGCCTTTTGCATAATGAACCTACGAGTTGCCGTCGCCGGCGAGGTTAACCGTGATGACGCGGGGAGCCGCAGTGAGAGCGAGCCTGAAGAGGGCGTACAGTCGGCGGTGGCAGACGCGAAACCAAGTGATCTACACTTGGCCAGGGTGAAGTCCCGGTAACGCGGGATGGAGGCCCGAACCGATAAGCGTTGAAAAGCTTCCGGATGAGCCGAGTGTAGGAGTGAAAGGCCAATCAAACTTGGAGATAGCTCGTACTCCCCGAAAGGCATTTAGGTGCCGCGTGGGGTGTTCCGGGCGCGAGGTAGAGCGACCGATAGGACGCGAGGGCTTCACCGCCTGTCAAGTCCTGACGAACTCCGAATGCGCGTCCGCAGAAGCCCTGCAGTAAGGGGGCGGGTGCTAAGGTCCGCCCCCGAGAGGAGAAGAATCCAGACCGCCGTCTAAGGCCCCGGAATTCTGCCTGAGTTAGTCTAACGAAGTGTGCCCCCTGGGACAGCCAGGATGTTGGCTTGGAAGCAGCCATTCATTCAAAGAGTGCGTAACAGCTCACTGGTCGAGGGGGCTCGCGTGGATAATAATCGGGTATAAGGCAGATGCCGAAGGCGCGGGATATCGAAAGAATGTATCGGTAGGGGAGCATTCCAGGTGCGCAGAATGCATGGGGCGACCCATGCTGGAGCGCCTGGAAAGGCAAATGTAGGTATGAGTAACGACAAGGGGGGCGCGAACCCCCCCCGCCGCAAGGCCAAGGTTTCCCGGGCGATGCCAGTCATCCCGGGGTAAGTCGGGCCCTAAGCCTAAGCCGAATGGCGATGGCGATGGCAGACACGGTTGAGATTCCGTGACTGCCCGTGCGGGCGATGCGGCAACGGAGAAGTGACACCGCCGCGCGCAGACGGAACTGCGCGTTGAAGGGTGTAGGCGTCGAGGGGCGCAGTTAAGCACACGCCCCGAGCCGAACCTGAAAGTACGGCGCTCCATTCGTGGAGGGCCGAGAGTGCGGGTAATCCGGCTCCCAAGAAACCCCGCTAAGCTTAACCGCACGGGCACCCGTACCGCAAACGGACACACGTGGCCGGGTAGAGCATACCAAGGCGTTGAGAGACTCATGGTCAAGGAACTAGGCAAACCAGCCCCGTAACTTCGGGAGAAGGGGTCCTCCCCCCGTGGGAGGCGCAGCGAACAGGCCCAGGCAACTGTTTACCAAAAACACAGGGCTGTGCAAACTCGAGAGATGAAGTATACAGCCTGACACCTGCCCGGTGCCGGAAGGTTAAGAGGAGGCGTCACCGCAAGGGAAGCGCCGAGTTGAAGCCCCGGTAAACGGCGGCCGTAACTATAACGGTCCTAAGGTAGCGAAATTCCTTGTCGGGTAAGTTCCGACCTGCACGAATGGTGTAATGATCCGGGCGCTGTCTCGACCATGATCTCAGTGAAATTGTAGTATCGGTGAAGATGCCGATTACCCGCGATGGGACGAAAAGACCCCGTGAACCTTTACTGCAGCTTAGCGCTGACCTTGGCCATCGGATGTGTAGGATAGGCCGGAGGCAATGAAGGCGCCACGCCAGTGGTGCCGGAGCCGCCGTTGAAATACGGCCCTTCCGCTGTCCGGGGTCTAACGCGCGATGCGCGGACACCGCTTGGCGGGCAGTTTGACTGGGGTGGTCGCCTCCAAAAGCGTAACGGAGGCTTCCAAAGGTGCCCTCAGGCCGATTGGCAACCGGCCTAAATGAGTGCAATGGCAAAAGGGCGCTTGACTGGGAGGGGGACACCCCGAGCAGGCAGGAAACTGGGGCATAGTGATCCGGCGGTTCCGCATGGAAGGGCCGTCGCTCAAAGGATAAAAGGTACTCCGGGGATAACAGGCTGATCCCCCCCAAGAGCTCACATCGACGGGGTGGTTTGGCACCTCGATGTCGGCTCGTCACATCCTGGGGCTGGAGAAGGTCCCAAGGGTTGGGCTGTTCGCCCATTAAAGTGGCACGCGAGCTGGGTTCAGAACGTCGTGAGACAGTTCGGTCTCTATCTATCGTGGGCGCTGGAGCCTTGCGCGGTTCGGCCACTAGTACGAGAGGACCGTGGTTGACAGACCTCCGGTAAGCCGGTTGTGCCGCCAGGCGCACGGCCGGGTATCCGCGTCTGGTCAGGATAAGCGCTGAAAGCATCTAAGCGCGAAGCCGTCCGCAAGATTAGGGCTCCTTGAGGGCCGTCGCAGACTACGACGTTGATAGGGCGCAGGTGTAAAGGCGGCGACGCCAAAGCCGAGCGCTACTAATTGCCCGAACGTTTCGACCGGTGATACCTTTCCCGGCGCCCTTTGGGTGCCGGCCGGCAGGTTGCTTTCTTGTGTGCTGTGTGCCACGCATGCCGCCATAGGCCATGCGAAGGAAAACACAGGTGGCCATTGCGCCGGGGTTCCACCTCTTCCCATCCCGAACAGAGAAGTTAAGCCCGGTTGCGCCGATGGTACTGCGCTGCAATGCGGGAGAGTAGGATGCCGCCGCCTTTCATGTTGCCGCCCGCCGGGTTCATCCCCGGTCGGGCGGC
>NZ_JAMBLP010000051.1:0-2642 GCF_023336985.1 Marseilla massiliensis
ATTATGGAGATAGATTTCTTCCCGATGCTATCCACAAAAGGAATACATCGCTATATAGGCATGTCATTCTTAGGATTGATCATCATTACCTATGTAGTCAGTGCCTATATGATAGCCCAGAGGCTTATAGGCGAAGACAATGTGTTACTTTGTTTTCTTGCTACCATACCCATTTTTATCGGCGAATATGCAGTATTCGTGTTGTTGATTCATGGAATTAAGCAATGTCTTTATACTTATTTCAAGAGTAACAGAAGGGAGTTGAATAATCAGGCTGACCGTGAGAATATGGACAGTTTTATTCTCAAACATCTGGAGGATATTCAGAAGAAACTGAATAAAGCTCAGATAATATCAAATCCTCAATACAATGTTGCTCCACCTGCTCATACCTCACCAAAAGAACATTCAGAAGACAATACTTGCAAGGATGATTTGCAGTCAAGTATTATGCCGAAACTTGACCAGGCACTAAAAACGGCACAGAGTAATTTGGCCCCTTTCATGAAACAACTACATATAGACCGTATCCAACTCGCAGAAGCGAAAACAAAGAAAGACAATGAGAAACTTGAAAAAGTCCTGAGATATACGCGTCTTGTTCTCCTTCCTCATGGTTTCAGCGATGAGGAACTTTACCAGATAGAAGAAGCCGTCAAATTACTAATAGAATATGAAGGTGTCGTGAATTGTGTAGCTGTCACGATAGGAAAGAACAAACTGAAGCAGGCAGATCTCAAAAACTTTGCCTGGAACATAGGTTATCAGTACAAGATTGATTCAGAAAAGCTGGCTCTGTTTGTGCTTAACCTGTTCCACTCTTGGTTCAAGAACACCGAAAAAGAAACTATACGAAAGACTCTCCGGAACACAACGGGTAACTACTCAATCGAGATAGACGAAAACATAATTGAACATCTGTCAATGTTGGAAGAAAAAGTTCTTGGCAAAAAACGTAAGTAGTATATTTATGGATTTTTATTATTGTTTGGCTCTATAGCCCTTATAACATCTTTATATCGTTCACGTGCATATGTAATCATTTGATAATCAACATTGTTTATATTTGAGGAAGTGAAGTAAGTATCGGTAAACAACGACAACTAATAATAGAAACTTGGGCTTTATCCCCAAACAACAAAAAGAAAACGATGCAAATTCATAACAACACATTGATAGCGGAATGCTCATCTTACGATTTCAAGGAAATGCTGGAGCGTAAGAAAGTAAAGTCATGGCTTAAATCTGTGTCGGCTTTTAGGCACGAAGATAAGCCTGGGCATGGACATGTGATTGTAAAAACGCATTTTCATTCATTTCAATACCACTTTTTTTATTTATGATGGAAAATCGAGTATGTTTTTATTCTCCGAATGATTTAAGCATCGGTTATAATCTTGAACTTGCAGAAAAAGCAATTGCAAAGTATAAATCTGAGCCAGCTTCTACGTTAACAGACGTGATAGAGTTATTCCACATCAAGAAACTCATAGATAATGATTGTCGATTGAAATGCTGGTCAGACGTCATTTTTAATCAAATCAAAGAAGATATAAAAGATTATAATGATATTATTGCAAAACACTTTGCCAAGCTAAATAGAAACTCTTTGGAGAACTGCTATGATGCATTAGCTTGGGATTACAGACAAGCATTTTGGGATATTATTGACCAATTCAAATTATTTAATGTTATAGATAATAATTTTGTAAAAAATACAGCAAAAGGCAAACAAAATGACTTGACAGAAATACTTCATTGCAGGAATGTCGTGGAAAAATTCAAAATAGAACTAAGGCAGATAATGATTGAAGACAGTAATACGGCTCAGATTCTCATAAATCATTATATCGCCAAACATGACAATAAAACTGATAGAAAAATTCACCTTCCTTCAAATCTATCAATGGACGACAAGGTTAGAATAATAAACTCATATTTAGATAGCAAGGATCCTAATTTAAATTATGTCCGTCTAATTTGTCAGAATAAGGATGACAAAAATGGACTAGTATTAGATCCCCAAACGAAAGTAAAAGCAGAACGTCTAGCTCAAAAGTTAAACGATGAGTTTATGTCCGACAGTCGTACTGTTAAAATTTCGCATAAATTAGCTGTCGCATTTTCTAATGAAAACAATATAACACCAACAGACTATAGAGTCGAAGGAGGTTATCCTACTTATTTATACAGCATAAAGTATATTCGTTCCTGCAATTCTATAGATCTGGTGGAGAATTGCAAAACCTTATTCTATTGGATAAATCGTCACGGACTATTGGAACTCATCAATAAAAGTAGCGAAATAGATGGACTAGAGATTGCTTTTATGGATAAAAGTAAAAATGCCTATCCAGATTACAGCTATTTCCATCAAAAGAACGACTTGGCATTATATCAAATATGTGGGTACAACAAAGTATTAGCTCAATTAAACATGTCTCTTGAGCAAACGCTAAAAGAATTTTACGAAGTACATCTTTTCAACAAATATGGCTATCCTGCATTAAAATTGAACTACCCTAATATTGAAGATAGTTGGTTAAATAAATGCCGAATATTATTCCCTGAACTAGATTCTGTTGTCAAACAATATAATACCTATGTTCAGTATGATGAGATAGACAAAGATATCATTAGGT
>NZ_JAMBLP010000052.1:0-2596 GCF_023336985.1 Marseilla massiliensis
AGTAAGCATTCGATAAACTACAGTCATTAAATATCTATATAATGATAGCGACTGTTACTATTGGATTCATAGTGACAGTCGCTATAGTTTTGTTGAACCTGTATGTTGACGTTGTGGTTAGTTAGCGGATTCTACAGTTTGTTTGGTCAACAGGCTCTCCGGATGTTGCAGTTTCCATTTGTGCGGAAGAAGGTTAAGCAGTTCCTCATCAGCGGACTTCTTATGATACGGCATTTGGGAAATGATATCCTTCAGGTAATCCCTTGGGTTCACATCGTGTGCCTTGCAGGTGGCCAGCAGGGAACAGATTACAGACATGTTAACGGCAGCCTCGTGATTACCGCAGAAGAGATAGTTCTTGCGCCCCAAAGTAATTGGCCGGATGGCATTTTCCGCCAGGTTGTTGTCCAAAAGCAGGCGTCCGTCCTCCAGGCATCTCATCATGTTGTCCCACCGAGTATAGGCATACGAGACAGCTTTGCCGATTAGCGATTGGGGACTGTATTTGATGCCTTCCGTTTCCATCCACGTCTTCATGGCCTCCATGATTGGGCGTGTCAGTTCCCGGCGTTTCGCTTTGCGTCCGTCGAACGACAAGCCCGCCTTATCGCAGCAGTGCTCAATCCTGTACATGTACTGTATCTGGGCCAGTCCATATTCGGCTTCCTTTTTGTTTTCACCCAAGGCATGCTCAAAATCACGGCGGATATGCGCCATGCAATTGACCAGCCGCACGTCGGGGTTGGTCTTGAAGGCTGTCTCATAGCCTGCAAAACCGTCGCATTGAAGGTATCCTTTGAAGCGGTATTGGCTTGCCAGTGATTCGATGACTGATCCGGCCCGGGATCCCATGTCATAATGGAAGATGACCAGTTTTTCCATGACAGACCTGACCATCCAGAGGTATTCCTTTTCCGCCTTGTGCTTTCCTCTGTTGATGACCGGGATGGTGGTCTCGTCCGCCTGCACATAGTCGCAAGAGAAAACCTCTTTCTTAAGCGACTCATACAGGGGCTTCAGCAGTTCTACCGTCTTCTTGAACCATCCGTCCAGCGTGCTTTCCGTAAGGCCTTTCAGCCCGAGATGCCTGTATTGCCGTATCTGACGGTAGAACGGGACGTGGTATTCATACTTCTGAAGCAGTATCTCGGCAAGCAGGCTGGTATCAGCGATGCACTTGTCAACAGGCATCAGCGGCATGGGGGCAATCTCCACCCCTTTCTGTCCAGCCGGAGGAAGCATGGTGCTGTCCTTGAGTGCATATTTGGGACGGATGATTTCCTTGACGTAAAGCATCCCCGGCTTGTGTTTGACGACTTTTGTTATCTCTTCGCCTATTCTACGGTATAAAGACAGGTCAACACCTGTCGGTTCTATTGTCTCGGTCTCCAGTACGGGTAAGTCCTCTATCATTTTTCGGTTCTGACGATTCTGCTTCCGTACTTCCGCCGATTCCTTTTCAATCTTCCCAACGGCTTCGTCGCGCTTTTCTTCCGCCTGATGTTGGAGTCCGGCAAACTCGTCTGCAAAAAGATCGGGGATATTAGGGTCATATGCGCGAAGCTTCTCCGATTTACGACCAAAGAGCTGACGGTTCAGCCATGCGACCTGAGCCGTCAACTCTTTGATACGTTCCTGCAGATCTTTAATCTGCTCTGACTGTTCTTTATTGGTGGCAGACAACGAAGCGACAGTGGCATTCAGCCCTTCTATCGTCTTGAGTAATATAGCTTTTTCATCCATTGCCTGTCTCTTTTTTACTGATGTAAAGATACTAATTATTAATGGATTATACAATAATATCAGCACTTTTTTCAATAAAAAACATGTCATACATGGTACTCCTTACGCTCTGCCCTTAACCGCCGGAGCCTCTGCCCCGGGCTTTCCTGAATGCCCTCGACCATCATTACCAGGTCACGCCATTCCATGGGATAACTGTCTGATTCCGGGTCGTATTCCGGCAGTTTGAAGCGTCCGGCCTCCAGCCGTTTGACGTACATCACCATGCCGCCGTCTTCCGCATGAAGCAGCTTCATAAGCCTGCGGTTGGAGCCGATGAAGATGAAGACATCGCCGTTCTTCACCTCACTTTTCATCTTTTCATGCACCACCCCGCACAGCGAACTGATGCCCTTGCGCATGTCCGTCCTGCCGGGACACAGGAAGTAGCGCATCGTGTCGTTCAAGTTAAACATGGCCCTCCTGCAGACTTTGGTTCAACACTTCCATCAACAGCTTCTCTGAGCCGTTTCCAAAGTGGGCACGGAGTCCATTGGGAAACAACAAGGACACGCCGTAAGGAGCCTGTTCGTCCAAGGACAATTCTGCTGTTGGCCGTTTGATATTGATCGGAGCCAGCTCTTGTTTGATACTGTCTTTCTCGGCAGAGTATTTCTTTTGCCAATAGTGATAGGTGGAATAACTCACTCCTATCTGTCGTAGGTACGACTTCAATGACAGGCCGCTTTGTTGCACCTGCATTTCTAATTCTTCAAATTCAGTTCTGTTCATTGCTATTCGGTTTGATTGTTATGCGGGGCAAAATTACAATCAAACCATAGGGCATGCAATGTGTATTTCTTAGAATGCTTAC
>NZ_JAMBLP010000053.1:0-1806 GCF_023336985.1 Marseilla massiliensis
AGCGCGACGGTTATCCGTGGCTCAACCTTCTGGAGCTTGACGACCGCCTCGGCATCTGGAAGAGATACGGCATTGGCAATGCCGGGGGCGGCCGCTTCCTCGTAGGTCGCGACGGCAAGATACTGGCCGTCAACCCCGATGCCGCGCAGGTGGAGGCCATATTGGAAAAGGAACTGTAGCACTGGGCGACGCAAATGGATGTGAAGCGGTGATAGGAACGTAATAAATTAAATAAACAAAAAGTCGATATGAAAAGAGAGTTAGGTAAACGTGATTGGGCTTTCCTGTTGTGTGCATTTGCATTTTTGCCTGTTTCGGCGCAGGAGAAGCAGGCTTATACTGTCATGGGTGAGGTAAATGACTCAGCCGCCGATGGCCGGATGATTTACATAGAGCGTTATGATGACCATAAGATGTTGGACAGCACTCGCATCTCGGACGGCAAATTTGTGTTCAGCGGCTTCACGGACAGACCGTGGTTTTGCTGCATTCAGGCCACAGACCGAGAGCACGCCAACATCGTTTTGGAGGGTGGTGACATTCGGGCGAGTGTCGGCCGCACTGTGTACAACAAGCCGTCTGGCACTCCGCTCAACGATGAGATCCACCGGATTGACGACATCATTGACAGCCTTTATGCCGTTTATTCTCCCAAGATGGAAGCTCTGAAGGCTCAAGGGCTTGACAGCGCCGCATATAGAAAAGCGCGCATTTCACTTGCGGGCAGTTATAATGCCGATGTGCGCCGAATAACTGAAGGGCTGTTTTCACGGCATCCGGATGATGCTGTGACCGAAAAATTGCTTAGAAGCGAATTTTATCAAACACAAACACTTGACGACCGGGAACGCATCATGGCCTCGCTCGGCCCGTGGATGAAGACGACAAATATATATAAAGACCTCTCACAACGGCTGAAAGCGGAGCGGCGCACATCTGTCGGGCAAATGTTTGTTGACATAAACGGGCGTGATGTCAGCGGAAAATCGGTCAGGCTGAGCGACTATGTGGGGCGTGGCAACTATGTGCTTGTAGATTTTTGGGCATCGTGGTGTCGCCCTTGTCATGAGGAAATACCAAACCTGGTCCGCCTGCACCGTGAGTTCAAGGACAAGGGGCTGACGGTTCTCGGCCTGTTTACTTGGGATGACGAGAAGCTTATGGGCAAGACGGCAAGGAAACTCGGTGCGGTTTGGCCACAATTGTTTGATGTTGAACGTAAGGCTTTGGAACTTTACGGAGCTGATGGCATCCCGTTGATAATCCTCTTCAGCCCAGATGGCCTTATCGTGGAGCGCGGCCTGCGCGGCGAAACCATGGTAACGAAGGTGACAGAGATAATGAACAAACATAATAAAAACTTATGAACAACATCAGAACTTTGGCTCTCGCCGCAGTGATTGCGATGGCGGCAATGCAGGGAATGGCCGGGGAGGCCGCAAGGAAAGTGTGCGTTGTCAATGGCGATCTGAACGGATGGCCGGCCAACCTGGTGACAATTGCGCGCTTGGGTGAGGACGCCCGTTATTACGCCGACACCATACCGATTGGTGACGGGCACATCCGCTACGAGCTGGATGCCGACGGAAGCACTGCATATTGCATTACGGCATGGCGTGGTGGTAGCGGTCGGTATGCAAATTTCATTGCTGAAAATGGTGAGGTAAGCATAACTTTCCATCCTGACGGCGTGGCCGATGTGCGTTCTGACACGCCTCTCAACAAGGAGATGCTGCGCGTGGTGGCTGCTACAGACACCATTACGGCAGCGGCTTTCGGCAGGCTTGAGGCATTGGAGAGGGCAAG
>NZ_JAMBLP010000054.1:0-1534 GCF_023336985.1 Marseilla massiliensis
TGTCTTAATACAGATTTACTTTACACTGTTTTAACAATTAAAAAACCAGTGTAATCAATGAAAACGAAACGCAAAGCAGCCCGTCATTTTGACGACGATTTCAGGCTTCGAGTCCTGAAGGATTATTATGAGAGCGGCAGCTCTTACAGTAAGATAGCCCGTAAATACGGCTTGAGCAGTGGAAATATCATCCAATGGGAGCGCAGATACCGTGACAAATGCGTATCTTTGCCGGATGAAATATCAGAACTGGAAAAACAGGTGTTTATGGCAAGGTCATTGAAAGCAAGCGCTTCTGCCGCCCCCAAAAGCGAAGAGGCGCGTCTGAGGGAGGAGAACGCCCGCCTGCGCAAGGCCCTTGAGTACTCGGAGCTGCGCAACGAGGCACTAAATGAGGTCCTGAAGATAGGACGCGAACAATACGGCATAGACCTGCTAAAAAAAGCTGGCGCCAAGCAGTAGACAACCTTCGGCCCAGGCACCCGGGCAAAGGCATCGGGTGCCTGAGCGGACTGTTTGGCAAGAGCCGCGAAGGTTACTATTGCGTGAGCCGCGAAAGGCGCAACCGCCTTCGGCTCAACGAGAGGGCGATCGTGGAGAGCGTGCGCCAGCTTCGCAGCGAGGCGCCGGGCATCGGTGCCTACAAGCTGTTCCTCATCCTGAAGGGCATCTTCCCGGATGCCGTCCCCGGGCGTGACCGGTTCTACGACATAATCCGCCGCAACCACCTCATGCTCAAGCCTGAGCGCAGGCGCCACACGACCAATTCCAACCATAACTACCGCAAGTACAAGAACCTCGCCAAGGGCTTCTCACCCGTACGTCCCGACAGCCTGTGGGTCGCCGACATCACTTACGTCGAAACTGACAGCGGGGTGGTTTACCTGCACATCGTGACGGACGCATGGACGCACGAGATCGTGGGTTGGGAGGTTTCCGAGACGCTTCACGCCGAGCACACCATCAAGGCGCTCAAGGCGGCCATGGACAATGCCGGGGCATCAGACCTCTGTGGGCTGATACACCACTCCGACCGAGGCTCGCAGTATTGCTGCAACGCATACGTTGAGCTGCTGCTCTCCGCAGGCGCATCCATCTCGATGACAGAGGACTACAAGCCAACCGACAACGCGGTGGCGGAACGGGTCAACGGCATCATAAAGCAGGAATGGCTTTACAGGTTGAAGCGCCCCAAGGACATCCGGGAGGCACGAAAGCTCATAGCCGACATAGTCAGGTTCTATAACACAAAACGGCCGCACATGAGTAACGGGATGATGACACCAACACAGAAGAGGGCCTCCTATGGAATGCCGGCATGAAGGGACGGGGATGGAACACAGCAAGGACATTTCATGGACGGTTTGCTTGCCGTTACAAGTCTTATGTGTAACTTTGCATGGAAAAGAACGGTGTGAACCTTTTCAGGGACACTTTTCCAAAGCTGTGAAGTCATTCAGTAAGGGATGTTCAAGGATGTAAACTATTGCAGTAAAGGAGTGAGAAAAGTGTGAAGTAAATTTAGGCATAGTCA
>NZ_JAMBLP010000055.1:0-1469 GCF_023336985.1 Marseilla massiliensis
CCCGCTCCAGAAAGGAGGTGTTCCAGCCGCACCTTCCGGTACGGCTACCTTGTTACGACTTAGCCCCAATCACCGGTTTCGCCCTAGGCCGACCCTCGCGGTCACGGACTTCAGGCGCCCCCGGCTTTCATGGCTTGACGGGCGGTGTGTACAAGGCCCGGGAACGTATTCACCGCGCCATGGCTGATGCGCGATTACTAGCGAATCCAGCTTCGTGGGGTCGGGTTGCAGACCCCAGTCCGAACTGAGGGGCGGTTTCTCGATCCGAGACTGCTTGCGCAGCCCCTTCCCTCTGTGCGCCCCATTGTAACACGTGTGTAGCCCCGGACGTAAGGGCCGTGCTGATTTGACGTCATCCCCGCCTTCCTCACACCTTGCGGCGGCAGTGCCCGCAGAGTGCCCGGCATCACCCGATGGCAACTGCGGGAGGGGGTTGCGCTCGTTATGGCACTTGAGCCGACACCTCACGGCACGAGCTGACGACAACCATGCAGCACCTCCGCAGAGGCCCCGAAGGGCTGTGGAATCTCTCCCACATTCCTCTGCAGTTCAAGCCCGGGTAAGGTTCCTCGCGTATCATCGAATTAAACCACATGTTCCTCCGCTTGTGCGGGCCCCCGTCAATTCCTTTGAGTTTCACCGTTGCCGGCGTACTCCCCAGGTGGGATGCTTAACGCTTTCGCTTGGCCCCTGAACCAGAACGGCCCAAGGGCGGGCATCCATCGTTTACCGCGCGGACTACCAGGGTATCTAATCCTGTTCGATACCCGCGCCTTCGAGCATCAGCGTCAGTGTGCAACTGGCAGGCTGCCTTCGCAATCGGGGTTCTTCGTGATATCTAAGCATTTCACCGCTACACCACGAATTCCGCCTGCCTCGATGCAACTCAAGCACGCCAGTTCGCGCTGCGCTTCCGGGGTTGAGCCCCGGGATTTCACAGCACGCTTGACATGCGGCCTACGCTCCCTTTAAACCCAATGATTCCGGATAACGCCCGGACCTTCCGTATTACCGCGGCTGCTGGCACGGAATTAGCCGGTCCTTATTCGCACGGTACCTGCAAAGCGCCACACGTGGCGCACTTTATCCCCGTGAAAAAGCGGTTTACAACCCATAGGGCCGTCGTCCCGCACGCTACTTGGCTGGTTCAGGCTTCCGCCCATTGACCAATATTCCTCACTGCTGCCTCCCGTAGGAGTCTGGGCCGTGTCTCAGTCCCAGTGTGGGGGGCCTCCCTCTCAGGACCCCTACCGATCGTCGGCCAGGTGGGCCGTTGCCCCGCCTGCTGCCTAATCGGACGCATCCCCATCCGCTGCCGCCGAAGCTTTGGCGCTCTTCTGATGCCATCGAAGCGCCTCATACCGCATTAATCCGCCTTTCGGCGGGCTGTGCCGTGGCAACGGCCAGGTTGGATACGCGTTACTCACCCGTGCGCCGGTCGCCATCGGCGGTTGCAAGCAACCGCCATG
>NZ_JAMBLP010000056.1:0-1312 GCF_023336985.1 Marseilla massiliensis
ATTCAGGCCGTCGGCCTGCAAGGGGAAGGAAGGCACTTTGTTCTTTCAGTTGATTCAAGGACGCACAGTGCGCCGCATGAGAAGCAAGTTTAGAATCTTTAATGAGGAGTGGGACTCGGCCGCCGGCCAGATTGTGCTGCCGCAGCATCCGTCGCCGCAGGCAGACAGGCTTTCGCTCATCAGGTCTAATGTCGAGCTGGAGTTGAGGGTGCTTGAAGACATCGTGGCCGACCTCGACCTCGATGGCGACACCTGGGACGCCGACGAGGCCGTGGAGCGCTTTATGATGAGCAGGCGCATTGACGGGAGCGTGTTCCACTTCATGGAAAACCAGATTCAGCGCAAGCTGAAGCTGGGACGGCTGCGCTCTGCCGAGA
The DNA here is from genome assembly GCF_023336985.1 of Marseilla massiliensis. NCBI lineage: Bacteria > Pseudomonadati > Bacteroidota > Bacteroidia > Bacteroidales > Prevotellaceae > Marseilla > Marseilla massiliensis. Next base: position 378 of record NZ_JAMBLP010000056.1, read on the forward strand.
CGTATCAGACCACCCTGAACAGCTTCATGGGCTTTCGCAAGGGCGTAGACCTTACATTCAGCATGATAGACTCGGCTATGATGCAACTCTACGAGGCTGCCATGCGCTCGAGGGGCCTGTCGCGCAACACCACATCTTTTTATATGCGAATAATGCGCACTAACTACAGGATGGCGGTAGAAGAGGGCCTCACCGACGACAAGCGCCCTTTCAGGCATGTGTATTGCGGCATCGACAAGACGGTGAAGCGGAGCATCACTTTTGCCGACATCAAGCGGATAAAAGACCTCGACCTGTCGCAACGGCCGGTGATGGCCTTTGCACGCGACATGTTTATATTCAGTTTCTGCACGCGTGGTATGTCGTTTGTTGATATGGCTTACCTCAGGAAGGCCGACCTGAAAAACGGTTATCTCACCTACAGGCGAAAGAAGACCGGGCAATTGCTTACCATAGAGTGGACGAGGCAGATGCAGGAGGTGATGGACAAGTGCTCTACATGCGCCACGCAGTATCTCTTGCCAATTATCGTGCGCGAAGACGGAAGCGAGCGCAGGCAGTACCAGAACATGATGCTCAAGGTGAACAGAAACCTTAAGAAGGTGGCTGCAATGGCCGGGCTGAGCGTGCCGCTCACACTGTATTACAGCCGGCACAGCTGGGCTACGATAGCCCGATACAACGCTGTGCCGCTGTCGGTAATAAGCGAAGGGCTGGGCCACGACTCTGAGGCAACCACACAGATATATCTTGACTCGATACAGTCGTGCGAGGTTGACAAGGCCAACAGAAAGATTCTGAGGAATCTTTAGCTGGCAACTGCCTGCTTGGGCATGCCGGTGGCCCTGCCGTTGCAGCCATGTGGCCATGCGAGGCTATTGATAAGTAGGTGTTCAAAATTAGTTGCCATCAAATTGTGCGCTATTTCGGAGATG
>NZ_JAMBLP010000057.1:0-1063 GCF_023336985.1 Marseilla massiliensis
TTTATTTGAAATATATCTTTCAACAGCCCATTTATTTCTATACCACAAAGTTCTTTTATATCACAAGCACACAAAACTTTAAGTGAACGCAATACATCTTGAAATTTCTTTTTATTAAACCGATGTTTATAAGATAGTTTAAATAAAAAAGAAACTTCTTCTAAGCTTGCATTACTGTGAATTATTTTTACAGCTTTTACAGGTGATATAGTTCTACCCTCTATATCCAGGTTCTTTTCTTTTTTTGCTTTTTCACTTTTTCTGTCATTATAAGTACCATAGAGATTAAACACCCCTTTAGAAACATCATTCTTACTAAAAGTTTCAATATGATCTTTATGTAAGTTATCTAAATAATAATAGTCTCCTTTTTGAAATTTCACACCATCTAATTCAACCTTTTTAGTTATTTTATAAATTGTAGCTCCTTGGTACGATGATTTTGTTCGAACTGATGAATCAGCAAGCTTTTCTACCGGGAATAACCCCAAAACATCTATCCAAGTATTTGTGTTTTTGACGTAATCATACAAACGAAAACCACCCAATAATCCAATCGGGTCCTGTGAGATATAACATCCCATAGCAGGAGAATAATACCTGAATCGGTTGTATGCCAACTCGGTCTCATAGTCATTGTACTGCCCTTGGAAGAGGAACGGTACTGTAACGTTCTTATAGTAGGAAGTCCTTCTATGGAATTCCTCCTTGATAATTTTCTCGTTCATATCAGGTCATTTGTACCAGACTTCCCCACATTCTCATCGAACATCTGTAATCGAGACATAAGCTGCTTTTTCTGACTTTCGGTTATGCACTGTTCATAAATATTGATTTTTGAGCATGATATTCTTATTTCCGTTCCACAAAAGAATAAAAATCTATAGTTATAGATGTCCTTATCCTTTACAGCAAATTCATGGATAAGAAGTGACGTTAATTTATCAGGAACAGCATTCATTACCAACTTTGAAATCTCCTTAAATACAAATTTGTATGTCCTATCATAATAAGGAGACACCCAAAGAATACATATCCCATTTTTGCGGAATTGAATACTAAT
>NZ_JAMBLP010000058.1:0-1014 GCF_023336985.1 Marseilla massiliensis
TCCTCAAACTGCAGGCTCGGCTCCCAGCCAAGCTCACGCTGCAGCTTGCGCGAGTCGATGGCGTAGCGCATGTCGTGGCCCTTGCGGTCGGTCACAAAGGTAATGAGGTCGAGGTCTTCGCCCTCCTTGCGGCCCAGCAGACGGTCGACGGTGTTTATCACCACGCGTATGATGTCGATGTTCTTCCACTCGTTGAAGCCGCCGATGTTGTAGGTGTCGGCCACCTTGCCGCGGTGGAAGATGAGGTCGATGGCCCGGGCGTGGTCTTTGACATAGAGCCAGTCGCGCACGTTCTCGCCCTTTCCGTATACGGGAAGCGGCTTGCGGTGGCGTATGTTGTTGATGAACAGGGGTATCAGTTTCTCGGGAAACTGGTACGGGCCGTAGTTGTTTGAGCAGTTGGTCACTATCGTAGGCATGCCGTAGGTGTCGTGGAAGGCACGCACAAAGTGGTCGGACGATGCCTTCGACGCCGAATACGGCGAGTGCGGATTGTACTTAGTGTGCTCCGTGAAGAACTCGGTGCCGTAGGCATGGTGGTGCTCCGACGAGGCCTTGGTGCAGAACGGCGACTCCACTCCCTCGGGATTGGTAAGCTCCAGGGCCCCGTACACCTCGTCGGTCGATATGTGGTAGAAGCGCTTGCCGTCGTAGCCTTCGGGCAGGCTCTCCCAGTACACCTTGGCAGCCTGCAGGAGCGAGAGCGTGCCCATGACGTTGGTGCGGGCAAAGGTGAACGGGTCTTTGATGCTGCGGTCCACATGGCTCTCGGCCGCAAGGTGTATGATGCCGTCCACCCCATACCGCCGCATGAGCCCGAGCATGGCGTCGAAGTCGCAGATGTCGGCCCTGACGAATGTGTAGTTGGGCCGGCCTTCGATGTCCTTCAGGTTAGCCAGGTTGCCGGCGTAGGTCAGTTTGTCGACATTTATGATGTGATACTCACTGTATTTGTTGACGAACAGGCGCACCACATGTGAGCCTATGAACCCGGCTCCGCCGGTTATGATGATA
>NZ_JAMBLP010000059.1:0-993 GCF_023336985.1 Marseilla massiliensis
GGCAAGGACTATTACATATCCACCTTACCCTGCGACCTTTACGGCGGTTACAGGCTCTCCATTTACAAAGACGGTCTTGTGGCAGATTATTTCGGTGTCCATCAGACTGTAAAACCGGGAACATTCATAACTCCCGATGATTTGGTGGAAAGCGAACTGGAGTTTGAGGAACCTGACGCCCCGCTTGTCGAGAAAGAACGCCCGAAGATGGATGCCATGACGCACAAGCTATTCATCCAATACAGAAGAATGCCGACCAAAGCCAACAAACAGGCATTATTGGAGCGGATGGGCATCCGTTACGATAAAGTAGTGGCAAGGAAGAAAAATAAACTTCGTGAATTGGAGCGTGAGGCAAGAACTTACAACATTGTGGAACACATGCAAGGCATTGTGAATGAAATGGTTGAAAATCGAGATGTCCGCATACAGCAGCAATTCCTGCGCTTCATCGACCCACGCAAGGACGAGAATCCCGAAGATGGTTGGATGGTGTTGCGTGGCGCTTCTGCTCCGAATGCTTATATTGGATATGCCCCTGTTACCAATGCCGAATATGCCGCTTTCAATACTGAGTTTGTGTATGACCAAGGGAAAGACGACTATCCTGTGGTGGGCATTTCAGTCAAGGAAGCCGAAACCTACTGCAACTGGCTCTCTACAAAAGACACCAAACACAATTATCGCCTGCCCTCCGAAGAAGAATGGGTGCTTGCCGCCGGGCACATGCCCAAAGATGTTTCCATGAACTCCGGTCATGCTGAGCGTGGATTGACAGCCGTAGATGCATACGCGCAAAGCAAAGGTGCTTGTGGCGGCATTGACTTTGGGGGTAACTGTTGGGAGTGGACTTCATCAACAGACCCCAATGGCTTATACATCATCAAAGGGGGCAGTTGGGATTCCGAGCGTGACGATTGTCGCAGCGAGAAATCGGATGACGTGAGGAACGGTTCTCAAGGTTATGCCAATGTAGGATTCAGGGTGGTAAGA
>NZ_JAMBLP010000060.1:0-985 GCF_023336985.1 Marseilla massiliensis
TGGGCCAGGGATTTCGCTCTTTGCCAAGATAAAAGAATTTGCACAAAAAGCCAACGACCTAATAGTCTGCCCTGCTGCATTATAACAGGCAGCGTGGGAGATTACCTTGTCTGCTTGCAATATATAAGCTTCTCTTGAACAGTCTATGTCCAGCACGGCCTTCGATGAAGCCCGAACAGATTCTATATCAGCAAGGATTCCCCATATAACCATGTCTTTCCATCCGTCGGCATTCCTATAGAGTTCGACGCTCTCATCCGGCACATATATTTCAAAAGGACGGCCACTATCATATCCTGCATTCAAGAATACATCTTTTCCCAACCTCGGCGGGGTCACAGCTTCACAAATAAATTTCGGCGGGTCGTAATGTCCGGTTGGAATCGGCATCTGAAAATCGGCAAATGCCCTGTCGCCAATAGAATCGACAGATGCCGGCAGGATGAACTTACCTGATGTCCAACAGTCCTCAAACGCATTTTGATATATAATGCGCACACCGTATTGAGGTGATTCATACATTCTATTGATATCTGCAAAATAAAGCACCGAGCCATCTGTCGAATACATATAGATTGGTGTCGTCTTGTATGCCACGTTGTCTGCCGACGGCTCTATACGGCTCCGGCTTCCACTTTCCCCTTCATATACATATTTGCCAAGCGTGGGGAACGGGCCGGTAAGTTCAAATACGATGCTCGCGTCTCCCATATTTAATGAATAGTCAGCCAGATGCCTCAATGTTTTTGGAAGTACCACCCTGAAAATCGGATGGTCCAATACGCCTTTCACATTTTCCCAGTTGAACACATTGCTTGGTATCGTGTCTATGTCGGCGTCAAGCAGGTCGAGTGTGTCCAGCTGCAAGAAAAGCGAGTTGCGCAAGTAGGCATAGTCTTCCTCGGCGAGGCTGCCGGTTATCTTCAGGTTGGTGACACCGGCCTTCTGCTCGTCGGTGAGAAGGTCTTCAAGGCGGATGCCGTCG
>NZ_JAMBLP010000061.1:0-825 GCF_023336985.1 Marseilla massiliensis
GCATTGAGGCACCTGGCTGACTATTCATTAAATATGGGAGACGCGAGCATCGTATTTGAACTTACCGGCCCGTTCCCCACGCTGGGTAAGTATGTGTATGGGGAGCCATTGGGAAGCCGGAGCCGTATAGAGCCGTCGGCAGACAACGTGGCATATAAGATGACAAGGAACTATATGTATTCGACAGATGGCTCGGTGCTTTATTTTGCCGATGCAAAATATCTGGATGATGCACCGCCATACGGTGTACGCACCATTTGGTCTAATGCGTTTGAGTGCTGTGGAATTGGTGGTGTGTTCATTCTTCCGGCTTCTGTTGACTCCATAGGCGACAGGGCCTTTGCCGATGTCACCATGCTTTATATTACCGGCAGGCATGACCATCCCGACCCAGTACTGGGTTTTGCATCGACCACGCCGCCGAGGCTTGGGAGGGGTGTGTTTGATAAATATGATGATAGTGGTATAGACCTGATATTTGTGCCAGAGGAGAGCATGGAGCTATATAGGCAGACCGAGGGGTGGAAAGATCTCTGTCTGAGTTCACTTGACTATGTGCTGGATATAGACCGTGTTGCAAGCGACGCGGCGGAAGGCATTGACGTGGCTGACGGCGGCGAGGCATACACCCTCCAATCTGTCAAGCCCATCTCCCGCGTCGTGTGCTACAGCGTGGGCGGGCAAATGCTGAGAGACGTGCCCGTGATGTCAGGCACCGTTGCCATCGCAAAGAGCGAAATCCCTGGCCCGTATATGCTCGTGCGCATATACTTTGATGACGGAACGGGGCAAGTGGTGAAACTAAGTCGTTGATCGACTGTTTAC
>NZ_JAMBLP010000062.1:0-776 GCF_023336985.1 Marseilla massiliensis
GACACCAAGCGGCGTTATCACCGCGATTCGACTATGTCAAAGGCAGAAATCATGTTGATTATGATATTGTTCCATGACTCCGGCTACCGTTGTCTGAAACATTTCTATCTGGAAAAAGTATGCAGACATATGCGCCACCTCTTCCCAAAGATTGTTTCATACAACCGTTTTGTGGAGCTTGAAAAGGAAGTGGCTGTACCATTGGCTCTTTTCATTAAGAAAGTGTTGCTTGGAAAATGCACAGGCATAAGTTTCGTGGACAGCACCCCGTTGAGGGTATGCAGGAATCAAAGGATACATATCCACAAGGTATTCAAGGGTATAGCCCAAAGGGGCAAGTGTTCCATGGGATGGTTTTTCGGTTTCAAACTGCATTTGATATGTAACGAGAAAGGCGAGCTGCTGAACTTCATGATAACTCCGGGTGATGTCGATGACAGGAAACCGTTGGAGTATAAGGCGTTTGTCGAATTCATCTACGGAAAGTTGGTTGCAGACAAGGGCTATATCGGCAAGAACCTCTTCCGACGCATGTTTGTTGACGGCATACAGCTTATTACCAAACTCAAAAGTAACATGAAGGGGGCTTTGATGAGTGTGTCGGACAAATTGCTGCTTAGGAAACGGGCTATTATAGAGACGGTAAACGATGAATTGAAAAACATTGCGCAAGTGGAGCATTCAAGACACAGAAGCTTTGACAATTTCATCGTAAACATACTCGGGGCGATTGCGGCGTACTGCATGTTTCCCAAAAAGCCGTGTATCAATGTACA
>NZ_JAMBLP010000063.1:0-762 GCF_023336985.1 Marseilla massiliensis
CGGGCCAGGGATTTCGCTCTTTGCGATTACAGCTGTTTCTGCCATCACGGGCACGTCTCTCAGCATTTGCCCGCCCACGCTGTAGCACACGACTCGGGAGATGGGCTTGGAAGATTGAAGGGTGTATGCCTCGCCGCCGTCTGACACATCCACACTGCCATTCTCACCTTCAATGGCCTTGATACTAAGATAATTTTCCATTGATAATATACCAATATCTTTCCAGCCTTCAGCCTGCTCATAAAGCTCAATGCTCTCTTCGGGCACATAGACACAGTCAATACCCCCATACCCTGAACCATCCATAAAAACATCATCTCCCAACCTCGGCGGTACTGTGGCCTCAAACAACAGGCCGGGCAAATGGTGAGAATAATGGAATGAGATAGGAATTGCAAGTTCAGCATTCAAGAATGCCATGTCACCAATAGAATCAACAGAGGCTGGTATAACCAACTTATCGCCTATAACACAATTTGCAAACGCACTGGAGTATATAGTACTAACGCCAGCGGGCAAACTGCCGCCAAGCCCGTCACGTTCCATATCGTTTACAAAAAACAACACACTGCCATCTGCAGAGCACAAAAACTCTCCATCCATCACACAATACTCATTGCTCTCAGATAGATCAATGTTACATCGACTTTCACCAGCCCCGCCATATACATACTTGTCCAACGTGGGGAACGGGCCAGCAAGCTCAAATACGAGATCCGCATCCCCCATGCTAAAGGCAGAGTCGGCCAGATGCTTCAATGT
>NZ_JAMBLP010000064.1:0-337 GCF_023336985.1 Marseilla massiliensis
CTGCCCCTCGACTTGCATGTGTTAAGCCTATAGCTAGCGTTCATCCTGAGCCAGGATCAAACTCTACATTGTATAATTGACTTTTTATCTTCAACCCTAACGGACGTAAAGCCCGAAGGGCCTGTTCCTTTGCCGGAACGCCTTATCCCATAGCAACGGGCCGCAGGAAGCGCGGAACTTGCCGCACGCCTTTGGCCCACATCGGATAGCCTGAATGACCAAGGGCCAACAGGCAAACCTGAATGCTACTCTCTCCTCGTCTCTGTATCTCAGTTTCTCAAAGAACTCTTTCTTTTGGTGCTCATCAGGTTGTTCCCTGAAAGCGGATGCAAAGGTA
>NZ_JAMBLP010000065.1:0-282 GCF_023336985.1 Marseilla massiliensis
TGTGAAAAAGTGCCTACCTTTGCATCCGCTTTCAGGGAACAACCCCTGATGAGCGGCGAGAGAAAGAGTTCTTTGACAGGTTGAGACAGACAGAGGATATGTAGAGCAGTACAAGGCGAGAGCCGGGGCTGAGCATTTAGCCAGCCCTGTGTACGGAACAGACCCTTCGGGCTTTACGTCCGTTGAGGTTTTAAGATAAAAGTCAATTATACAATGTAGAGTTTGATCCTGGCTCAGGATGAACGCTAGCTACAGGCTTAACACATGCAAGTCGAGGGGCAT
>NZ_JAMBLP010000066.1:0-276 GCF_023336985.1 Marseilla massiliensis
ATGCCTCCCCAAGCGAAGCGGCCCAGTCCGCGCGTTGGGCCTGAGGGCTCTCTCCCCACTCATCTCTGCCCCAAGCCCCACTTAGGGTACGGAGTCCTATAGCTCAGTTGGTTAGAGCGCCACACTGATAATGTGGAGGTCGGCAGTTCAAGTCTGCCTGGGACTACTGGTTGGCGTCTCTGCCCTTACCGGGGGATTAGCTCAGCTGGCTAGAGCACCTGCTTTGCAAGCAGGGGGTCAACGGTTCGAATCCGTTATTCTCCACACCGCCTTATT
>NZ_JAMBLP010000067.1:0-235 GCF_023336985.1 Marseilla massiliensis
TTTCGGCTTTCGTGCCATGTATGACAGCCACCAAAGTTCCAGGTCCGCCGTGCCCTTCCTTGTTGGTCAGGAAAGTGTAGACTTCGTCACTGCTCAGGCAGGATTCGTCTATGCTCAGACAGGGGCCTATGTTTTCAGGATAAATCAGATACTCCGAGGCATGGCCCAATTGCTCCCACTGGCGGAAGTCGCTGAAATGCTCCTTGTATTGGGCATTGAGGAGTTTGCCGTTCAC
>NZ_JAMBLP010000068.1:0-235 GCF_023336985.1 Marseilla massiliensis
TTATCGCCGTCTTCATTGCGTCTGCGTTGTCATACTCACGGGCCACGCCAACAACGGTAAATCCGCGGTCTTTATACTTGTCATAAAGGGGAATAAGCTCTTTAGAGTGCTTGCGGCACGACGCGCACCAACTGCCCCAGAGGTCAATCAGGGCCACACGGCCAGCTATCTCTTTCGACAATGTGTGGTCGTTGCCCGCCAAATCGGGGGCCGTGAAGTCGAAATAGTCGCCTCC
>NZ_JAMBLP010000069.1:0-232 GCF_023336985.1 Marseilla massiliensis
AAACAATGCAGTAGGTGAGGCCTTCAGGCGGATGTATAAGGTGCGTTGCACATATGCTGTGGAGCATCCTGGCCTCGTGGGGCTTTATTTCCTGCACGAGGCTGCGGACGCCGAGCTTGCCGATACGGCTTTGGTTGGAAAGGCCGTGGCGGAGATTTATGCCAAGCGCTATCCTGCTGCTTACTCCACGAGGTGGCTTCAGGGTTGGCTCGCGGGGTGCAACACCAAGGTT
>NZ_JAMBLP010000070.1:0-212 GCF_023336985.1 Marseilla massiliensis
CACCTTGGTGTTGCACCCCACGAGCCAACCCTGAAGCCACCGCGTGGAGTAAGCCGCAGGATAGCGCTTGGCATAAATCTCCGCCACGGCCTTGCCAACCAAAGCTGTATCGGCAAGCTCGGCATTAAGTAGCTGTTCAAAATTAACCGATACAATAGACCTTGCAGGTGTCCTCTATATCTTTGCCACCATCTTGTGTGCTCTTTCGGGCC
>NZ_JAMBLP010000071.1:0-205 GCF_023336985.1 Marseilla massiliensis
TGGAATATTGGCTTGATGAACGTGAGTATATGTCCCGCGAAGATTATAAAAAGGGTACAGTCCGTCCGTATGGTTTTACTGATTATAAGACCATACAGGATTTTCCGATCCGTGGCCGCAGTGTTTATCTTCATGTCCGCCGCCGTAAATGGATAGACCGTTCCACCGGCGAGATATTCACTTACGACTTCGACGGCTTGACGGA